>JAYVXQ010000051.1:0-8629 GCA_043785025.1 Acetobacteraceae bacterium | reverse complement strand
TCTCCCCATCGCGGGTGACGTGGCCGTCGATTTCCAACTTCATCAGATGGGCGAGCACGTTCCGCTCCGCCGCGCGCCGCAACCGCGTATCGACCTGGGAATACAGCGCGTCCATCAGCGCGTAGGTGGTCGCCGGACCGTCCGATAATTTTTCCACGATGGCGTTTTCCCGCATCACGCGATGGGCGAGCAGACCGCGCACGAGTTCGCGTGGTTCGCGCAACGGCGGGCCGTGACCTGACAGGTAGATGTCATCATCACGCTTGAGCAACACATCCAGACTGTTGAAATACTCCTTCATGTCGCCGCCAGGCGGGCTGACGATACTGGTCGACCACGACATGACATGATCGGCGCTGAACAGCACTTTCTCCCCGGATTTCGCGGCCAAGGCGAAACACAGATGGTCCGAGGCGTGGCCCGGCGTGTGGATCGCCGTCATGCCCGCGATCACGTCGCCGCCGGCGAGTTTGATGTCGGCGTCGAAGGTATCGAGTCCCGAAACGGTGAAGCCCACCGTGGGGGCGCCGGTTTTTTCCTTCAACATGGCGGCGGCGCCGACGTGATCGTGATGGGTATGGCTGATCAGGATCAGGGCGATCTGTCCGCCGGTATGGCGCATGATCGCCTCGATATGTTCCGGATGATCCTCCGGGCCGGGATCCAGCAGCACCGTGCCGTTTTCCGTATCGATCAGATACGTGTTGGTGCCGAAATAGGTCATCGGTCCCGGATTATTCGCCACGATCCGGCTGATGCCAGGCAGGATCGTGATGTTCACGTCGCGTTCAGGTTCGGGCTCGGTCAGGAAGGCCATGAGGATCCTCGATTTTTCGGTGCATCGTCCATGCCGCAACCGCACTACCCTGGCAACTGGCATGACGGCATGGCAGTATTGGGTAAAATCGAGGGAGGACGGGATCGTGACCAAAGGCCTGCTCTGCGCGATATTCGATCACTCGGCCGCGCGTGAGGATGAGTTCAACGATTGGTATGATCTGGAGCATGTGCCGGAGCGGCTGCGCGTCCCCGGCTTTCTCAACGCGCAACGCTGGGTTGGCGAGGAGAACCCAAAGATCGCCGTCGCGACCTATGACCTCGCGTCGCATGCGGTGATGGACAGTCCGGCGTACCGCGCGATCGGCGGCGATAATGGCTCGGTCTGGACCAAACGGGTCACTGGCATCGCGCACCGGCTGCTACGGTTCGAAGGCGGGCAGCTGCGGCCGGGCGACGCCGAGGCGCCTCAGGGCGCAAGTGGGTTGCTGGTCGCGACGATGAATGTCGATCCCGCGGCCGAGGCCGAGTTTAATACCTGGTATGACACCGAACATTTACCGCAACTCGGCGCGGTGCCGGGTGTGCTGTCGGCCCGCCGCTATCAAGCCCGCGGGACCGGGATCGAGAAATCCTACCTCGCGCTGTATCATATGACGTCGGTTGCCGTGTCGCGTTCGGCCGCCTGGCAGTCGGCGGCGAATACGCCGTGGACGGAGCGGATGCGACCGCATTTTCGTGACCCATTGGTGCTGCGCTGCGTGGCCTATAGCCGGAAAGATTGATCCATGACGAAACTGACTCGCCGCCGTGCCCTGACTCTCGCCGGTAATGGGGCGCTCGCCGGTAGTGGCGCGCTCGCTTCGCCCGCGATCGCGCAAACCAAGGAGACGCCGGGCGTCACGGCGACGGAAATCCTGATCGGCCAAACGATGCCGTATAGTGGAGCGGCCTCCAGTTATGCGCCGATCGGCCACGTCGAAACCGCTTATGTGAAATTTCTCAACGATCAGGGCGGCATCAACGGGCGTAAGATCAAATTGCTGTCGCTCGACGATGGTTACAGCCCGCCGAAGACGTTGGAGCAGACGCGCAAACTGGTTGAAGAAGACAACGTGGCGTTCATTTACCAGCAGTTGGGCACGCCGACGTCGATGGCGACACGGCGCTATCTCAATCAAAAAAAGGTGCCGCAATTATTCGTCGCGTCCGGGGCGACGCAATTCGGCGATCGCGAAAATTTCCCGTGGACCATGGGCTGGCAGATCAGTTACCAGATCGAGGGGCGGGTTTACGCGCGCTATGTCTTGCAGGAAAAGCCCGACGCGAAAATCGCGATCCTGTATCAGAACGATGATTCCGGTAAGGATTTCCTGAAAGGATTCAAGGACGGTTTGGGCGACAAAGCCAGCATGATCTCGGCCGCGATCAGCTATGAACCCTCCGATCCCACCGTCGATTCCCAGATCGTGCAGTTGCACACGTCAGGCGCCGACGCGCTGTTCGCCGCCAGTATTCCCAAGGTCACGGCGATGGCGTTGCGGAAAGTGCGTGAGCTGAACTGGAACCCTTTATACATCATCGCTTCGGTCGGCGCCTCGGTTTCGTCCGGGCTGGCTCCCGCGGGCCTCGATAAGGCCGTGGGCCTGGTGACAGGAGCGTATTTGAAGGATCCGTCGGACCCGCAATGGCTGAGCGATCCGGGGTTCCAGGATTGGCTGACGTTCATGAAGAAATATCTGCCGGCCGGCGATCTGACCGATGCGAGCTATGTCTATGGATACAGCGTGACGCAGACGCTGGCGGTGGTTCTGAAACAATGCGGCGAGGATTTGTCGCGCGACAATGTGATGCGTCAGGCCGCCAATCTGGATATCGATCTGCCGATGATGCACCGGGGCATTCGTTTCCGAACCGCGCCAAACGATTATTACGGGATGAAAAAGTTGCGGTTGCAACGATTTGACGGCAAGGCCTGGGTTCCGTTCGGAGAGCCGATCGGCGTTTAGACCGGTTGGCCGGGATCACGCTGGTCGATCGCGCCTCGCGCCTCGCGTTTCGCCTCGGCTTTCCCGTGGCGCGGCTGTGGTGGCGCCTGACCCGGCCGCGCCATGAAGGCGCGCTGGTGGCGATTCAGATCGAGGGCTCGTTGCTGCTGGTCAAATCATCGTACCGGCGTGAATGGAACCTGCCGGGTGGCGGCATCCGCCGGGGGGAGACGCCCGAAGCGGCCGCGGGCCGGGAATTGCGTGAGGAGATCGGCCTGATCGCGGATCAGTTGGTTCCTTTGATGGTTCTTCGTGACGTCTGGGATCATCGCGACGATACCGTGCATTTTTTCGGCCTGCGTCTGGCGGAATTGCCGGCTTTGCGCCTGGATGGGCGGGAAATCGTGGCCGCGCGGTTGTTTCCGTTGACGGCATTGGCGGAGGTCGCGTTGACGGGTCCGGTGGCGGAATTTGTTCTTAATATGAAGCGAAATCAGACGGATTCGAAAAACGCCTGAACCGCGGCGCGATATCAGGCGACGCGGCGGATGAAGGCTACGGCTTTCGTCATCGCGTCCCGCGCTTTGGCGACGAACGCCGTCGCGCGGACGAACCCGTGCACGACTCCGGCGAATGTTTCCGTCTCCACCGTGACCCCGGCGGCGCGCAGTTTCGCAACCAACATTTCACCCTCGGACCGCAACACGTCCAGCTCCGCCAGATGCACCAGCACTGGCGGCAATCCCGTGAGATCGGCGCGTAATACCGCGGCGAGCGGGTGCGACCGGTCGCCCTCATGGGCCGCGTAAACGCTCCAGTAAAACTCCATGCGTTGGCGGTTCAGGCCGAAGCCGCCCATGCCAAATTCACCGTAACTGGGCGTGTCGAACCGGCTGTCGCAGACCGGGTAATAGGCGACAATGCCGCGTAACGCGGGCCCGTTGGACTCGCGCAGTAGCAACGCCGTCGCCAGACTGAGATTGCCGCCGGCGGAATCGCCGCCCACCAGGATGCGCGCGCCGTCCACACCCCAATCCGCACCGTGTTCCGCGATATGGCGTACGACGGCGGCGCATTCCTCGATGGCCTGGGGAAATTTCGCTTCCGGCGACAAGGCGTAATCGACGCTGACGACGGCGACCCGCGCGGCCGAGGCGTATTCGCGGCACAGCCGGTCATGTGTGTCGACCGACGACCAAACCCAGCCGCCGCCGTGAAACCAGACCAGGACTGGCAAGATCGCATCCGTCGACGGGCGGTAGACCCGGCAATAAATCCGCCGTCCCCTTGCCGCGACCCAGCGATCGGTGACCTCTGGCAATTCCGGTCCACCCTGCGCGGTCCGCATGCTCAGCGCGTCATTGACGCGGCGATGCGGCTCCAGCGGGATTTCCAGCCGGATCGGCGGATGGGCCTTCGCCTCGCGCTCACCCGCTTCGGTGAACGCCGCCATGTCGGCATCCCAATTTTTACGATCGGTCATCGATCCCTCTTGTGTCAGCCCATTACGCCAAGGATGGTGGTGATCAGGCCAAGCACCATGTTGACGCCGATCAGGTTACGCAATTTGGCGAGCGGCTCGGGGCCCGGTGCCGCGCGGAAAGCCCGCCAGGGTCCGAAGAAAATCACCAGGAACAGCGCCGCCATCACCAAGCCCAATAACAGCATGAGGTGCACGTTCCAACGCACGCCGGCCATGCCGCCGTAAACGCCGAAAATCATCCAGAATCCGCTGATCAGCATCAGCGGCATCGCATGCCATACGACCAGAAAGAACCGCTTCATCACCGCGCCATGCAACGCCAGGCGTTGCGGCGGTTCCAGCACCGACAGGCTTGGCCGCAAAATGACATAAGCGAAAAACATGCCTCCCACCCAGACCACCGCGCTCAACACATGCACGGCCTTCAACAGCCCCAATAAACTCATGCCAAAATGATCCCTTCCGATGCGGCGCGTTTCCCGTCAGCCCGATCTTGCTCTACTCTTTCGCCATTACCAACCAGAGGTTCCCGATGACGACTCCCTTGGCGGGCATTATTGTGCTCGATTTCGGTCAGATTTATCAGGGCCCCTATGCTACCATGCTCATGGCCAAGGGCGGCGCCACCGTGATCAAGATCGAGCCGCCGCGCGGGGAGCCGTTGCGCCGCCGCGTGCTGGCCACGGGAGGCGACACCACGTTGCCGATCGCGATGCTCAACGCCAACAAGAAGGGCGTCACGCTCAATCTGAAATCCCCGCGGGGAAAGGATCTTTTGAAACAAATGGTGGCGCGCGCCGACGTGCTGCTGGAAAACTTCTCGCCGGGCACGATGGACGATCTTGGTGTCGGCTATGACGTGCTGAAAGCGATCAATCCGCGGCTGATTTACGCGACGGGCACCGGCTTCGGCATTTCCGGACCGGATCGCGATAACCTGGCAATGGACTTCACCATCCAGGCGACGTCCGGCATCATGAGCGTGACCGGCGATCCGTCCGGCCCGCCGATGAAGGCCGGTCCGACCTTGGTCGATTTCATGGGCGGCATTCATCTTTACGCCGGCGTGATCACCGCTTTGTATCACCGGATGGCGACCGGTGAGGGCCAGTTGGTGGAAATCGCGATGCAGGAAACCGTCTACCCCACCCTGGCATCGAGCTATGACTACATCCGCCGCACCGGCAAGGCGCCGCCGCGCGCGGGCAATCGCCAGGCGGGCCTGAGCGCCGCGCCCTATAACGCTTTCGTCACCACCGACGGCCACGTCGCCATCCATGTCGTGACGGAGGAGCACTGGCCCAATCTGCTGCGCGCCATGGGCCGCGAGGATTTGCTGGACGATGCGCGCTTCGCCTCGCACCCCGCGCGCGCCGCGAACATGGAGGCGACCGAGGCGGTGGTCTCCGCCTGGACGTCGATCCGGACCAAGGCGGAAATCGCCGCGACGCTGAAGGCGTTCCGGGTCCCCGCGGCGGCCGTGCGCAACGCGATGGAGGTGATGAACGATCGCCATATGCACGAGCGCGGCATGCTGCAGCACGTCGATCACCCGTCTTTGGGTGACGTCATTCTGCCGAATTCCCCGCTGCGCCTGCACGGCGCGGACCGCCCCGCACCCATCCCAAGTCCGTCATTGGGCCAGCATAATCTGGAGATTTACGGCGACTGGCTTGGACTTGGCGCGGAGCGTGTCGCGGCTTTGGCGGCGGAGGGTGCGATCTGATACCAACGCGCGGGAATGATGACACTTCCGTCATTCCGGGCCGTTGGTATGGCGCGCTGAGTTGGAGGGCGGCGGCGCGCGAAACCAACAAGGATATACCCGGATCATTCAGAAATCCGGGTATTGTTTTGGTTTCGCGCCCGCCGCCACGCCAACCCTGGGCGCGTATACCCATCGTAAGCGCCGTTGGTATCAGAGGTCGCGGCGCATGAACCGGTGCAGCAGCGCCCGCAGCACCGGAATGCCGCGCACATTGACCGGATCAACCTTCGCTTCCGGCCCCAGATAGACGCGCCGGATCAATGGCGGCCGCGAGTCATCGTTCAACGCCGCGAACACGAGACCGATATCCCGGCCAGACTCGCCGGCGCGCGCGACATGCGCTGACAAGGGTGGCAAACCCGCCAGATTGAACGTCAGCGCGTCCCCGATCGCGAAAGGTGACGGCGCATCCAGCCGCACCATCACGCCGCTGACCGACAGGTTCTCGACAATGCCCGCCAAAACCCGTCCCTTGTGTTCGACGGTCATCGTTTCATGGACGGGAACCCGCTGCTCGGCGCGGATATAGGGCAGTTCGAAACAGGTCAGCAGCGCGATGCTCAACACCGCCAGGACATAAACCGTCCACATCAACGCCGCCACCATCTCCCATCCGCCGATCGTATCGGCGCGGGGGCCGAAGGAGGCGAACAGAACGGCGGCGATCGTTCCGAGAATGATCGCGAGCAAGACGCTGAACGTCAGCCAATCGACCTTGCGATGGATCGCGCCTGTCCCCTTCGCCGTCACCGGACTGATCGCGATCAACGGTTTGCCGTAAGGCTTTAACAGCGACGCCAGCGCGGTCGGCAGCATCTCCACCGCCATGAATAATTGACACGCGGGAGAAATGATCGGCAGCCAGGTCCGTTCGCCCAACGTCAGCAGCATCGTCCAGATCCCGGCCAGCAGCAGCACGGGCATCGCGATGATTTCATCGGGGGGTGCGTCGGCGAAAATCCGCGGCCCCAGAAGCCACACCAGAGCGGGCAGCACGACGTACCAGAGCGGTGTCACCGCCCCCATCAGCCAATAGGTTTGCGAGAACAGCAGCCGTTGCACGACCGAGAAGCCGCGCGCGAACGGCCCATGCGGCGTGAACAAAATCTGCAAACTGCCACGGCACCACCGGTTGCGCTGATCGTGAAACGACGCCACGGATTCCGGGGCGAGACCGACGCTCAATTGTTCCGCCAGATAGACGGTCGTCCAGCCCTTTTGATAGAGCTTCATGCTGGTGATCTGATCCTCGATATCGCTTTGCGTGGCGAATCCGCCGGCCTGAACCAGCGCGTCACGGCGCAACATCGCGGACGTCCCGCAGTAAAACGCCGCGTTCCAGGCGTCACGTCCGGGCTGCATGATCTTGTAAAACATGTCGAGATCGTCAGGCAGTTCCCGTTGCATCAGCAGATTGTTGCGGAACGGCTCGGGATTGCGGAACACCTGCGGCGACTGCACGATCCCGACCGCGGGATCGGAAAAAAACCCGACCATGTGGCGGATCGCGCGCGGAAAAATCACGAAATCCGCGTCCAGCGACAGGATGAACGGCGACGAGGTGTGCGCCAGCGCGTTGTTGTGATTGCCCGCTTTGCGATCGATGTTGTCCGGCCGGGTCAAATACCGCACGCCCAAGGCGGCGCAGCGTTCCTCCAGCCAGGGCCGGCGGCCGTCATCGAGGATAGAGACATGCAGCCGGTCCTCCGGCCAATCGAGGCTGGCGGCGCCGACCAGTACTTTCTCCAGGATCGTCCATTCCTCGTTATAGGTCGCGATCCACACGTCGACATGCGGCAATGTTCGCTGGTTGACCATCGACAAGGCGGTGGCGAACCGCTCCGCCTGCCGCCGCCGGTCGCGGAACCGGCTGAGTAACAGAATGAAAATCATGAAATCCAGCAGGCACAGAATATCGATCACGCTGGACACGTACAGCCACACCGACTCGCCGCCGTTATGGATCGCCGTGTGCAACCCCTTGAGCCGCCACAGGATGAAAATCACCGCCAGCGCGCCGGTGACCGCCGCGATCAGCGCCCGTCTGGGCTGGCTTCTGGGATCGCCAACGGCGCAGAGGATTTGCGACAGCACGACACCGATCGCCATCGCCGGGACGAACAAAACACTCGCGTTTTCATACATGACGCGGGATCCGGCTCAGCGGAACCGCACCGAGGCCGGCTGTCCGATCGGGCAGCCTTCCCTGGATGTCTGAGGCAAGGCCAGGGGCTCGGTCAGGTCGATCAGAACAGTCAGCGTATGCTGCCCATCGGGCACCGTCACCGGCGCGGCCGAGGGGTCCAGCATCAACGCGGGATCGCGCACCAGACGGATGCGGCCATTCACCGGCGCCGTCGCGCCATACAGCGTCACGCGCACCGGATCGCCCGCGCGCGGGGTCGCGAACCAGCCGGTCGCGATCGACGCTTCCACGAACAGCGCGCCGCAATCCATGACCTCCGCCAACGCCGCGCCCCGTGTGACATCCGCGCCCGCGGCGGCATGAACGGCGGTGACGATCCCCCCGCTGGCGGCGGTGATCGCGACCTCCTGGATCGACAGGACGCGCGCCGTTTCCGCCGATAATTCAGCCGCGAGTCCCGATGCGTC
>JAYVXQ010000050.1:0-8642 GCA_043785025.1 Acetobacteraceae bacterium | reverse complement strand
CATGGTGAAATTCGGCTTGTCGAACAAGTCCCATTTCGGAATTGCATCCATCCGCGCGGCCTCACCAGGCGCGCCCGCCGTGATAACGACATCCAACGCCATCATCGCCGCCTGCAATTCCGCCCTCAACTCACACCCGCCGCGACAGCCGCACCGGTCCCACTGCTGGAACCCGCTGTGCAATGATCAGGGTTCCAGGGATTTCGCGCGGGCGGATGCGGCAAATCGAACGATGGGCCGCCATCGGCGAACTCATGCGTCGTCAACTTCCCCATCAGGACCGACCCCGCCTCGGCCAGCAGCCGCGCGCACGCCGCGTCCTTCGCCGGAACATTCCCAAGCAGAATTTTCGACCCGCACGTCTTTTCAATACCCGCGGTATCGACGATGTCCTTCAACCCGATGGGAATGCCATGCAACTTCCTCTTCGGACCATCCTTCATGATCGCGGCCTCCGCCGCCTTCGCATCGGCGATCGCCCGATCCTCCGTCGGAAGGACGAAAGCATGCAGCGTGGCCTCCGTCGCATGCAGTTGCGCCAGACACGAAGCGGTCAATTCCACCGGAGACAACTTTCGCGCCGCGATCAGCGCCGACGCCTCGGCGATCGTCGGAATGCTCATGCGAGATGCTCCTCCGTGAACCCATACCCATGAGCCAGTTCCGCCATCCGTCCCCTGGGCTTTCGCACCCGGGCTTTCATGGCGGCCAGTCCTTCATGGTTCGACTGAAGGTCGCTCTTTTCCGCCGCGGTGAGCGTTAATCCCGCGCATTGCAGCAAATATTCGAGCGCGGCATCGGTCAGAGCAGGTATCGTCATCGCAAACTCCTGACGGGTCGGACTTTCAAAACCCAAACGCAGCAAGAACCAGGCCAATTCGGCACAATTATCGCATCGCTCAACCTCGCCATACCGAAGGACAACACCATGACCGACGATCCGCTGAACGCCTTCGTCCCCGGTCCACGCTGTGAGATTGCCGGCGCCGCCTCCGGACCGCTCGCCGGCCTGCGCTTCGCCGTCAAGGACCTGATCGACGTCGCGGGAGTGCCAACCGGCGGCGGCAATCCCGATTGGAAACGGGCAAACCCCATACCCACCCAACACGCCTGGATCGTCAGACATTTGCTTCAGGCCGGGGCGTCAATGATCGGAAAAACCGCCACGGATGAGGTCTCGCTCGGCATCCTCGGCGAGAACCCATTCACCGGCACACCTCTCAACCCGGCAT
Organism: Acetobacteraceae bacterium; assembly: GCA_043785025.1. Taxonomy (GTDB): domain Bacteria; phylum Pseudomonadota; class Alphaproteobacteria; order Acetobacterales; family Acetobacteraceae; genus Rhodopila. The sequence goes on along the minus strand of JAYVXQ010000050.1, from coordinate 7,410 downwards.
CCCCCGACAGGGTGCCCGGCGGATCGTCGTCCGGTTCGGCGTCAGCCGTAGCCGGCGGCCTCTGCGACTTCGCTCTGGGCACTGATACCGGCGGATCCGTACGCGTCCCCGCCAGCTTTTGTGGTCTGTTCGGCATCCGCCCCACCCACGGCGCGATCGACTTCAGCGGTGTGTTACAACAGGCGCCGTCCTCCGATACCGTTGGCTGGTTCACGCGGGACGCCGAAACCTTCGAACGCCTGGCCACGACGATCTTCGCGGAACGCCCGCGGCCCAAAATGCCAACCCAACTTATCGTCGCGTCCGACACATTCGGGTTCGCCGATCCCGCGGTGGCCAACGCGCTGAGCCCCCTGGTCGACCGCCTGGCCGCCATCATCGGCGCGCGCCGCGATGAAATTCTGGCCCCCCAAGGCCTGTCCGTCTGGCAAGCCGCTCAACGCTGCCTGCAATCGCGGGAGGCATGGCGCACGTTCCAACCCTGGATCGACGCATTCAACCCGCGCTTTGCCTTCGCCGTCGCCCGCAACCTGACAATCGGTTCCCTGATCACCGACGCCGAACACATGCGCGCCGCCCTCATGCGGGAGGAGGCGCGCGGCAGGATGCGCCAATTGGTGCCACCCGGCACCATCCTCTGCCTGCCCACCACACCCTTCCCGGCGCCCATGCGAGACCAATCGGTCTCCAGTCTTTTATTCCCGCGGGAGCGGATTTCAGCGTTGACCTGCCTGGGCGGACTGACGGGATCGCCTCAGGTCAATCTTCCCGGCGCGACCGTGGACGGCGCGCCCGTAGGTCTTTCGATCGTTGGCGGCCTCGGCACCGACCTTGACCTCGCGTGCGTCGCCCGGGCGTTCGCGATGGCGTGAAGCGGTGCCGGTTTTATGAGCGAATGATCGCCACTTGCTCATTCTCTCCCGAACGCCTCACGTCACTCATCCGCGCCCGACCCCATCGCAGTCCAGGAAGCTCGATATAACGATGCAGGGCGGCGGCGGCGGCAATGGGAATGAGCGTCGCCGCGGGTAACCAAAACAACGTAAAATAAAACGGATCCCCAGGCACGAGCAACGTGAGCCCATACCCCAATATTTTCTGCAGCGGCTCGTTCGCCAAATAAATCGGGTACGAAATCGCTCCCAGCCAGCGCGCGACAGGCCAGCGCAGGCAGGCGGAAACCGGCTTCAACGGTCCATAGGATTGCTGCGCGAGAAGGCAGACCACCCATAGCACCGGCGGCAACAGCTTCCCGGCCTGCCCGCGCGTCGCACACAGAAGCAAGGTCGCCAGAAGGACCACGATCAATGGCCGGACCGACTCTCCGCGCAGCCAGATCGCGCTCGCGATCCCCAACGCGAAATAATCAGCCTTGTTCGGCAGGAACGCCCGGCTGAACCGCAACGCCTCGGGCACCGTTGAATCCCACACCAACCCAACCACGGCCAGCGATAAGAAAAACGCCGCCAGCCGAGGCGCGTCCAACCCCATGCGACCCAACAGCAAAACCAAAACATAAAATTGCCATTCGGACGAAAGACTCCAGGCCGCGCCCAGAAAACTAAGCCATACATCGGACGCCAGACCGTTCGGAAACAGGCCATGCGTCATCGTCAGATGCGCCGCGATGTCGAAACCCCAGGACCGCGGCCAACCATCCGACCAAATGCCGCGCGCGAAACTATCGGGGGCAATCCACGGCAAGGCGTCAAAGTTCGCGGGCAACGGTTGAACCGCCACCCCCACGGCGAACATCGCTAAAAAAACAGGAAAAATGCGCGTGATTCGGCCGATTAAAAAAGGCCTCGCCGCGAAGTCCAACGATTCGAGCGAGCGCAAAATCACCAACCCGCTCAAGATGAAAAACATGTCGACCGCCGCCCCGCCATGCGACAGGACATGCTGAACCCACGCGGGCAACGCGGCGAACGGCGCCAGATGACTGATCATCACATAGACCGCCAACACGCCCCGCAAACCGTCGAGACATTCCAGGCGATTGATCGTGGCGCGGGTCATGTGCCGATCGTGCCAAAGGAAGATTAACAAATCCTCAAAAGTAATGAGGAAATCGGTGCCGCGTGAAACCTATCGCTCCTCACCGCCGGCCGGCAGCAACGCCGCCGCGTAACTCGCGGGATTCTCCAACAGAGTCTGTGCAACGCGCAAATCGTCATCATGGGGATCCGATGCCGGACATTGACCCCGGATAGCGACGATCTGGTCAGGCGTCATCGGCGCGCGCGCCGCGCGATGGGTCCGGATCGCGCCCTCCAACTCCAGCCGGCCCGCCGCCAGCGACGCCAGCTGACGCCGCGGCGCATCCGCCCCAAGGCTCATGCAGATTTGCGGAATGACACCCAGGCTTTGGATCGGCCACCCGCGGGGCGCGAGCAGCCGGCTCCAGGTCAAAAATAGCTCACCTCCATCAGGCAAAGCCTCGATCGTCTGAACCGCTCCCTTTCCAAACGTGGAGCTGCCAACCACGACCGCGCGCCCCCGATCCGCGAGGGCCGCCGCCAGCACCTCCGCCGCGCTGGCGGTTCCACCATCGACCAACACCGCCATTCTGATGCCATTCGCCGTATCTCGTCCGCCCGACACCCAAACGCGATTGGTTTCCGGCGCCCGCCCGGACGCGCGTACCAGCACACCGCCCGGCAAAAACGATTCCGCGGTCGAGATCGCGGTTCGCAACACCCCGCCGCGATTGCCACGCAGATCCAGAATCAATCCCGTCGAGGGCCGCCGCGATCGCAAAACTCCTCGGATCACATGGGCCACATGCTGATCCGTGGTCTGCGTGAACCCGCTGATCTGAATCACCGTGATATCGCCCATACGGCGAGGGAATACCGTCTCCGGCGGAATCATGACGCGCGTCATCGTCGCCACATGCGGTGTCTCATCCTGATCGCGCCAGGCCACGCGCAATTCCGTGCCCTCGGGACCACCCAACATCGCTTCCAAGGTCAAATGGTCGCGGCCCCGGGCCGGTTGTTGATTGACGAACTGCACACTATCCCCGGGACCGATGCCCGCCAGCGCCGCCGGACTTCCGATCACGACCTCCCGAACCCTGCCGAACCGGCTGCCCGGAACGATGGTCACGCCGATGCCCGCGCGGCCAATCCGCCGGTCGCGATCGCCGACAGCCTCGATCGGAGGAATGTAGCGCGAATAAGGATCCAGATGACCCAGCATTTCATCAAACAGTGATTTCGTGATCCCAGCCTGGCCAGCCTGCCGCACCGGCGACGACGCGGCATATCCGGCGGCCACCACTTTCGCGATCGCCGCGGCCCATGACGGCGCGCTGCTTTCTTTCGGGGCAACCGCGACGCTCACCAACGACCGCCCTTGCATCACCAGATCGATCTTCCCGCCCTCCCGCGCGAAAACCGTGAGCGCGGGATCGAGCGCGGTCAGTCCGCTCAAGGCCCATTCCGCCAATTGACCCGCCGTCACCGGCTCCAGCGTTCTGGGCAGCATGAACTCAATCGCATCCGCCTGGACCGCTGTCAGCAGATCCAGATCCAGACCGCTCCCCGGCATCCCACCCATCGCCGCCGCGGCGGGCATGGGCGCGGTCTGTCCATACGCCGCGACGGATAGACACAAGCATACCGTCAGCAGGAGAAAAACACGGATCACCGGCGGCGGGACCACTTTCCCGACGTTTCATCGCCTTGAAAGCGAAAGACCAATCCGCCCGTCACCGGGTTGGCCTCAGCCAACCGGACATCGACATCCTGCGAAAGCCTGAATACCCGGCGCGAGTGACGTCCGCTCAAAGTCTGTTCCATCTCGTCGTGATGCCAGTAATCGTCAGGCAGGGCATTCATCGGGACGATTCCCGTGGCTCCACTATCCGGAACAGTAACGAACAGACCGAACCGGGTCACGCCCGAAATCCGCGCCGTGAACCGCGTACCGATCTTATCAGCCATGAAAGCGGCGAGATACCGGTCCGTCGCATCGCGCTCGGCCAGCGCCGCGCGCCGTTCAGTGCCGGTGATATGTGTCGCGGCATCCTCGAATCTCGCCGCTTCGCCGTCGGTCAATCCACCCAGGCCCAACTTGAGGCCGGTGATGAGCGCGCGGTGCACCAGCAAATCGGAATAACGCCGTATCGGGCTGGTGAAATGCGCGTAGCGGCTCAACGCGAGGCCGAAATGACCGATATTATCTGGGCTATAGGCCGCCTGCGACTGGCTGCGCAGCATGACCTCGTTCACCACAAGGGCATCGGGCGTATCCGCGGCTTTGCGCAGCACCCGATCCAGATCGCGCGGATGAATTTGCCCACCCGGCGGCAACGAGATGCCAATCCCGTTCAAAAACGCTCGCAGCGCCGCCAGTTTCTCGTCCGTCGGCGGGGCGTGGATACGATAAACGCAAGGTTGCCGCAGACGCTCCAGTTCCTCGGCCGCGGCGACGTTGGCCATCACCATGAATTCCTCGATCAGACGATGGCTGTCCAATCGTGGTCTGGGTGACACGGAGGCGACCTTGCCGTCGTCACCGATCGCGACCTTCCGCTCCGGCAGATCGAGATCGAGTGTGCCGCGGGCAATTCGCGCGCCGAGCAACGCGGCGAATGCGTCGTAAAGCGGGCGCGGATCGATCGGCAGCTTGCCGCCGGTATCGACGGCGGTTTGAACCTCCTCGTAGGTCAGGCGGGCGGCGCTGCGCATCAGGCCGCGGCCGAAACGATGCGATTGCTTGCGGCCGGCGCGATCGACACGCATTTCGACGAACAAGCAGCCGCGATCTTCGTCGGGCCGCAGGCTGCACCAGCCGTTCGACAGCGCCTCGGGCAACATGGGCACGACGCGGTCGGGAAAATAAACACTGTTCCCGCGTTGCCGCGCGGCCTGATCCAGCGCCGATGCCGGTCTGACGTACCAGGCGACATCGGCGATGGCGACGATCAGACGGAAGCCGGATCCATCCGGTTCGGCGAAGACGGCGTCATCGAAATCGCGTGCATCGGCGCCGTCGATGGTGATCAGCGGCGTATCGCGCAGGTCTTCGCGTTTGGTCGCGCGCACCGCTCGCGCGCGTTCGGCCTCAGCGACGGCCTCGGGCGGGAAGGTCACGGGAATGTCGTGCGTGTGAATGGCGATCAGGCTGATCGAGGCGGCATCGCCCAAGCGGCCCAAACGCTCGATCACGCGAGCGGGTTTGAGGCCCAGACGGTGATGGGCCCGGGGCTCCGCGAGCACGATTTCCCCGGCCTCCGCCCCTGCCTCATCGCCGCGCGCAATGGTCCATTCGGCCTTGGCGCGGCGGTCCGTGGGGATCAGGCGGCCATCGGGGTGACCCGGCCTGAAAACGCCGAGAATGCGGGACGGTCCTTCGGCGAGGCGTTGGATCGTGCGGCCCTGATACTGGTTAGGCCCAGTGGGCCGGAGCTTCGCGAGCACGCGATCACCGGGGGCCAAAGCGGGGATGCCCGGGCGCTCGGCCATCATGCGAATCATCGGCGGGCGGCCATCGTCCTTGGTCCATGACATCGGCCGGCCCACGGGATCGCCGTCATGATCCGTGCCGGTGATCAGGACCATCGTCGAATTCGGCAGACCTTCACGCGCGGAACCGCTTTGGGCGGATTTCGGATGGGGCCGGCCGCGCCGCTTGAAAACCTTCGCCACCTGTTCGCCGATCCGTTGGGGTTGCCCGCTGCAATAATGCCGGGTTGCACGTGACGAAGCCAGCGGGCGGGGTGCGAGGAACGCCGCACCCCGCGCCCGGTTACGCCGCCTCCGCCAACGCTCCGTTGATCGTCAGGCCCTTGGAATCAGCCGACACGCGCACCGTCTCGCCCTCTTTCACGGCGCCCTCCAGGATCATCCCGGCGAGCGTATTCTGCAGCGAACGCTGGATTACCCGTTTCAACGGCCGCGCGCCGTAGACGCTGTCATAGCCTTCGTTGGCCAGCCACGCGGTCGCCGCTTTATCCAGTTCCAGACCGATCTTCCGGTCGTGCAACAACGCAACCAGGCGTTGCAATTGAATTGCCACGATATCCGCCATGTCGGCGCGTTGCAGGCGGCGGAAAAGGACGATCTCATCCAGCCGGTTCAGGAACTCCGGCCGGAAATGCGCCCGCACCGCGTTCATCACCAGTCCCTGAACCAAAGCCGCTGGCTCACCCTCGGCCTGCGCCGCGAGCACGTCGGAGCCCAGATTCGACGTCAGAATGATGATCGTGTTCTTGAAGTCAACGGTGCGGCCCTGACCGTCCGTGAGACGGCCGTCATCGAGAACCTGCAGCAGGACATTGAAGACATCCTCATGCGCTTTTTCGACCTCATCGAACAGCAGCACCTGATACGGGCGGCGCCGCACCGCTTCGGTCAGCACACCGCCCTCGTCATACCCGACATAACCGGGCGGCGCGCCGATCAGGCGCGACACCGCGTGTTTCTCCATGAACTCGCTCATGTCGATGCGCACGATGGCCTTGTCGTCGTCGAACAGGAATTCCGCCAGCGCCTTCGCCAGTTCGGTCTTGCCGACGCCGGTGGGGCCGAGGAACAGGAAACTGCCGATCGGCCGGTTCGGATCCTGTAACCCGGCGCGAGCACGGCGGACGGCATGCGCCACGGCTTTCAGGGCCTCTTCCTGACCGATGACGCGCTTGCGGAGTTCATCCTCCATCCGCAACAATTTGCCGCGCTCCCCCTCCAGCATTTTATCGACGGGCACGCCGGTCCAGCGCGACACCACGGCGGCGATGCCTTCCTCGGTCACCGCCTCGTTCACCAGTTTCCCGTCGGAGGTGTCCTTCAATTTAAATTCCAACGCCGGGATCACGCCGTACACAAGCTCCGACGCCCGGGTCAGATTGCCGTTCCGCTGCGCGACCTCAGCCTCGCCGCGCGCCTGATCCAGGCGCTCCTTGAGTTTTTGCGTCTCCTGCAACTGACCTTTCTCTGACGACCAGGCCGTTGTCATCGCGTTGGATTTTTCCTCCAAATCCGCCAGTTCTTTTTCCAGCCTGCCAAGGCGGTCGCGTGACGCTGAATCGCTTTCCTTAGCCAGAGCGACTTTCTCGATCTTCAACTGAATGACGCGGCGGTCGAGTTCGTCCAGCGCCTCAGGTTTGCTGTCGACCTGCATGCGCAAGCGGCTGCCCGCCTCGTCCATCAGATCGATTGCCTTATCGGGCAGAAACCGATCGGTGATATACCGGTTCGACAACGTGGCCGCCGCGACCAGAGCGCCATCGGTGATGCGCACGCCGTGATGCAGTTCGTATTTATCCTTGATGCCGCGCAGAATACTGATCGTGTCCTCGACCGAGGGTTCGCCCACGAATACCGGCTGAAACCGCCGCGCCAGCGCCGCGTCTTTCTCGACGTGCTTGCGATACTCCTTCAATGTGGTCGCGCCGATGCAATG
>JAYVXQ010000049.1:0-8678 GCA_043785025.1 Acetobacteraceae bacterium | reverse complement strand
TGAGCCGGATCGACCGTGAGCGCGCCGCCGCTCACGGGGAATGGCCGGTATCAGCCGCGGAATTTCGAACGCACGTCCTGACACAGTAAACGCAGCGAGTTCACCACCTGGTCATGCGGGATGCGCATGCCGCAATTCAGCTCCGCCAGAATGCCGTCCAAGCCCAGTACTTCCTTGAGCTGGCCCAGACGGTCGACGACCATCGCGGGGGTGCCGACGATGATCTTGCTGCGCATCACTTCCTCGTAATCGATGGTTTGCAGGCGGGATCCGCGCTCAGCCCGGTTCTCGATCGCGCGGGCGCCCTCCATGACGGCGGACGCCTCGATCCGCTCACCCAGATAACGATAGAAGAACATGATGGATTCCATCGGCTCCTCGCGCGCCTGTTTTTCCGTGGCGGCGAGATAGACCGGCACACGCAAGTACACTTTGCCGTTGCCCGGATGACCGGCGGCCTGCCACGCCGCGCGATAGACCGCGAGGTTGGGCACCAGTTCATTCAAATCGCCGAGGCGGGTCGCGACGAAGATCGGATTGCCAAGGTCGCCCTGTTCCTGGAACGTGTCGGGGCTGTTCACCGCGACGCGAAGCTCGGGGTACGGCGCGGTATAGGGTTTTGGAACGCAGCAGACATTCTCGAAATCGTAGAACTTACCATGAAACGAGAAGGTTTCCTGGGTCCAGGCGCGGCGCATGATTTCCATGACTTCGGCGAAACGCTCGCGGCTTTCGGCGTAGGAGATGCCATACGCTTCATACGTGCGCGGGAAGCCGCTGCGCCCCACACCCATGATCAGGCGGCCATGGCTGATGTGATCGACGGTGGCCGCTTCCTCGGCGATGCGCAGCGGGTGGCACAGCGGCAGCACCTGCACGGCGATGCCGATCTTCATGCGTTTGGTGCGCGTCGCGATGGCCGAGGCGATGTTCAGCGGGGCCGATAGCACCGAGCGTTCGGGGGCGGCGTGCAATTCGGCGAGCCACATGACGTCGAGGCCCGCGCGCTCGGCTTCGTCCACCTGCTCAAAGGATTCCGCGAAGGCCGCGGCCTCGGTTTGGCCAGGCCGCCGCTGAAACTCGTGGAACATACCGAATTCCATGGTCGCGCTCCCGTGTCGTTGGGGAAAACGTGACAGATTTCCGGGCTCGCGCAAGAGCCAGATTGGGCCAGGGTCAGACGATTTTTCGCACGCGCAACGATTGCCGTTGTTCGGCGGTGAAACCAAGCTCCGTCAGCACATCGTCGGTGTGCTGGCCGAGTTCCGGGGCGGGCAGGCGGACGCTGTTGGGTGCCTGAGAGAATTTCATCGGAAAGCCGAGCAGACGCACCAGGCCGTGGCCGGGATGGTCAACCTCCAAAATCATGTTTTGCGCCTGGATCTGGGGATCGGCGAAGACCTCCGGCACGCTGTGGACAGGACCACTGGGCACACCGGCGGCGTTCAGCGTGGCGACCCAGTGGGCGGTATCGCGCAGCGCCAGTTTGCCGCTGACGATGGCGTTGATCCGCTCCCGGTTCGCCACGCGGGCGGTTTGGGTGGCGTAAAGCGGATCGGTTTTCAGGGCGGACAGATCGAGCGCGTCCATCAGGCGGGCGAAGAACGCGTCGTCGGACGGGGCCAATGCGATGCGCCCGTCGCGGGTGACGAACAAGCCGTATGGCGCGGCGATCGGGTGATCGTTGCCGCTGCGTGGCGGGGTGACACCGGTCGCGAAGTAATTGGTCGCGATATAGGCCAGCAGGCTGACCATGCCGTTCGTCAGGCTGACCTCGACGATGTCGCCCTGACCGGTGTCGCGGGCGCGCAGGACCGAGGCGGTGATGGCCAGAGCGGCATACAGACCCGCGACCAGATCGCTGATCGGCAGGCCGGAGCGCAAGGGTTCGCCCTCCTCGGTGCCGTTCACGCTCATGAAGCCGCTCATGGCCTGCGCGATGAAGTCGAAGGCGGGCCGGTTCTTATACGGTCCCTCGGAGCCGAAGCCGTTGATCGCGCACACCACCAGCGACGGGCGGAGTTCATGCAGAATTTCGTTGGAAAACCCCAAACGGGCGAGGACGCCGGGCCGGAAATTTTCCACCAGGACGTCGGATTGGCGGATCAGGCGCGTGAGGATGTCCCGCCCCTCCGGCGTGCGGATGTCCACGCACATCGCGCGCTTGTTGCGATTGAACTGCGCGAAATACCAGGACAATCCGTCTTTGATCGCGCCCTGGGCGCGCACGGAATCACCCTCCAGCGCCTCGATCTTCAGCACGTCGGCGCCGAGATCGCCCAAAAGCGCGGTGCAGAACGGCCCGGACAGCACGCGCGTGAGGTCCAGGACCCGGACGCCGGAGAGTTGCCCGGGGGGATGCCCGGGGGGATGCCCAGGGGGATGCCCAGGGGGATGCACGGGGATTTGCATTTCGGTCAACCGATCCGGATCACGACTTTGCCGACATGCTGTTGCGACTTCATATAATGATAGGCCTCGCGCGCCTGCTCGAAGGGGAAGACGCGGTCGATCACCGGCCGGATCTGATGCAGCGCGATCGCGGCGTTCATCGCCTGGAACATCTGGCGGGAGCCGACATAGATACCGCGCACGATGGTGTTGCGACGCAGGATCGGGGTCGGATTGATCTCCCCGCCCGTCAGCACGCCGATCAGATGGACTTGCCCACCGACGCGCGCGGCCTCGACCGAGCGCGCCAGGGTGCCGGCGCCGCCAACTTCGACCACATGATCCACGCCGCGGTTGCCGGTCAGCGCCATCACCTGTTCGTGCCATTCCGGGTGGGTGTTGTAGTTAATGCCGTCTCGGGCGCCGATGGCCTTGGCGCGATCCAGCTTGGCGTCGGAGGAGGAGGTGGCGATCACCCGCGCCCCCGCCGCATGGGCGAATTGCAAGGCGAAGATCGACACCCCGCCGGTGCCCAGGATCAAGACGGTTTCGCCAGCGCGGAGCGAGCGTCCGGCATATAAAGCGTTCCAGGCGGTGACACCCGCGCAGGGCAGGGTCGCGGCTTCCTCGTACGACAGATGCGCGGGGATGGGGACGACGCCGTTCTGCTCGAACACCACGTATTCTGACAGCACGCCGTCGATGGAACCGCCTCGCGAGGAGTCGACATGCGCGGGTTCCATATCCCCGCCCAACCAGGTCTGCATGAACATCCCCGCGACGCGATCGCCGACCGCGACGGTGGTGACATCGGGGCCGATCGCCTCAACCTGGCCCGCGCCATCGGACAGCGGGATCAGATTGGCGGGCAGCGTGCCCCGGGCGGCGCGGCCGGCCGCGACGTTCAGGTCACGGTAGTTGAGCGAGGCCGCGCGCATGCGCACCAGGATCTGGCCGCGGGCTGGGGTGGGCTTCGGCGCATCGCGCAATTCCAAAGTGTCGATGCCATTGGCCTGCGGGAACAGATAGAATTTCATGGTGGTGGTTCCTGTTTGTAACGGTTCATGCCGCCTCGCCCGGCCACCGGTCAAATCCCCCCGGCCAGGAAATTCCTGGGCCGTCACGAAATTACCGCTGATCTTAGTCAAATTTTAAGAAAAATCGGGTCCTATGCGCCCGTCCAGCTGGAGGAGCGATCGTGGTAGTGAGTCGACTGATCAATCGCAATGTTGTCGCGGCGCGAGGCCGCACCAGCATGCGTCTTGAACCTGAATTATGGGATGCCTTGTCGGAAATTTGTGAGCGCGAGGGGCAGGATATGAGCACCCTGGTGCGCACGGTGGAGCAAAGGGGTCACGCGGGCGGGCGCACCAGCGCGATCCGTGTGTTCGTTCTGTCGTATTTCCATGGCGCGGCCACGGAAGCCGGCCATTCCGAGGCGGGCCATGGCCAATTGTCGCGCAAGACGCGTCCGGATCATGGGGTCATGACCTCGCCGGATTTTCGGATGCTGGAGCGGGCGGCATCGTAGAGCCATAGAAGATTGAGAAGGATGGACCGGGATAAAATATCCGGGCCTTTTTTGGGCCGTTTGGATCGGAAACGAATTCCCTGACGCGGGCAAAGTAGCGATCCTGACTTGCCAGCGGAAATTATTTCCGCTATTTGACCCCCATGCCAGCCCCCATCGACGATATCATCGATCGCCTCGGCGGACCTGAAGCCGCCGCGCGCCTGACCTCTGTCTCCACCGAAGCAGTGCGAAAATGGCGGCAGGCCGGAACGGTCCCATCGCGCCATTGGGCGGCGGTGATCGCCGCGACCGGCTTCACGATGGACGATCTGCGAAGCGGCACGCCCATTCCCATGAGCGAGACGCCGGTGGGCGCGACGCCAGTGGGCGCGACGGCGGTGCTGGTGCTGGCGGATGGCACGCTGTTCTGGGGCCGCGGGTTCGGCGCGCATACCGGAACGGCCGCCCCTGTCGGCGAGATTTGCTTCAACACCAGCATGACCGGATATCAGGAAACCCTGACCGATCCGTCTTACGCCGGCCAGATCATCACGTTCACTTTTCCCCATATCGGCAATGTCGGCACCAACCCCGAGGATATCGAGGCCACGACCGTCGCCGCGCGCGGCCTGATCGTGAAGCAGGACGTGACGGAGCCCGCGAACTGGCGGTCAACCCAGCATCTGGACACCTGGCTGCGGGCGCGCGGGATCGCGGGGATCTCCGGCATCGACACGCGGGCGCTGACCATCCGGGTGCGCGACGGCGGTCCGCCGACCGGCGTGCTGGCGTTTCCCGCCGATGGCCGGTTCGATCTGCCAGCATTGCGCGCGCGGGCCGAGGCGTGGCCTGGACTGGAGGGGATGGACCTCGCGAAGGAAGTCACCTGCGCGCAAACCTATTCCTGGGACGAGTCCGCTTGGGCCTGGGGACAGGGGTTCGGACGCCAAACGGCGCCGGTTCGCCATGTGGTCGCGATGGATTTCGGCGCCAAGCTGAATATTCTGCGCTGTTTGGCGGCGGCGGGGTGCCGGGTGACGGTGGTGCCCGCGACCGCCACGTCCGAGGATATTTTGCGGCATGCGCCCGACGGCGTGTTCCTGTCCAACGGGCCCGGCGATCCGGCGGCCACGGGCGAATACGCGGTGGCGGCGATCCAGGGCGTGCTGGCGCGCGGTGTGCCCGTGTTCGGGATTTGCCTTGGGCATCAGTTGCTGGCTCTGGCGTTGGGGGCGAAGACCTTCAAGCTGGCGCGCGGGCATCGCGGCGCCAATCAGCCCGTGAAGGACCTGGTCACCGGCAAGGTGGAGATCACCAGTCAGAACCATGGCTTCGCGGTGGATCTCGCGACGTTGCCAGCCGGTGTGACGGCGACGCATGTGTCGTTGTTCGACGGCTCGAACGAAGGGATCGCCTGTCCCGAACGCCGCGCGTTCAGCGTGCAATATCATCCGGAAGCGAGCCCAGGACCGGGGGATAGTCATTATTTGTTTGGGCGGTTTGTGGAAATGATGGACGCCGCCTGACCGCGCCGCCGCTTTGAAAAAGAAGATCCCGACCCATGCCCAAACGCACCGATCTGAAATCCATCATGATCATCGGCGCCGGTCCGATCGTGATCGGTCAGGCCTGCGAGTTCGATTACTCAGGCGCGCAGGCGTGCAAGGCGCTGAAGGCCGAGGGCTATCGCGTTATTCTCGTGAACTCCAACCCCGCGACCATCATGACCGATCCCGGCCTGGCGGACGCGACCTATATCGAACCGATCACGCCGGAAATCGTCGAGAAAATCATCGCGCGGGAAAAGCCGGACGCGCTGCTGCCGACCATGGGCGGCCAGACGGCGTTGAACACGGCGATGAAGCTGGATGCCAGCGGGGCGTTGAAACGGCACGGCGTCGAATTGATTGGCGCGAAGGCCGATGTCATCGACCGCGCCGAGGACCGGTTGAAATTCCGTGACGCGATGGCGGAGATCGGCATCGAATCCCCCGTCTCGGCGATCGCGCGCACGATGGAACAGGCGCGCGCCGCTTTGTCCGTCACCGGATTGCCCGCGGTCATTCGCCCGTCGTTCACTCTGGGCGGAACCGGCGGCGGCATCGCTTACAACAAAGAAGAATTCGAACGCATCGTCGCGGGCGGGCTGGAAGCGTCGCCGACCACGGAAGTGCTGATCGAGGAATCGTTGGAGGGGTGGAAAGAGTTTGAAATGGAGGTGGTGCGCGATGTCAACGACAATTGCATCATCATTTGCGCCATCGAGAACGTGGACCCAATGGGGATCCATACCGGCGACAGTGTGACGGTGGCCCCCGCGTTGACGCTGACGGATAAGGAATATCAGCGGATGCGCGATGCCTCGATCGCGTGTTTGCGCAAGATCGGCGTCGATACCGGCGGATCCAACGTGCAATTCGGGTTGAACCCGGCCGATGGGCGCATGGTCATCATCGAAATGAATCCGCGGGTGTCGCGTTCGTCCGCGCTGGCGTCGAAGGCCACCGGATTTCCGATCGCCAAGATCGCCGCCAAGCTCGCGGTCGGCTACACGCTGGATGAACTCGCCAACGACATCACCCGGGTCACGCCGGCGAGTTTCGAGCCCTCCATTGATTATGTCGTCATCAAAATCCCGCGCTTCACGTTCGAGAAATTCCCCGGCACGCCAGCGTTGCTGACCACGTCAATGAAGTCGGTGGGCGAGGCGATGGCGATCGGTCGCTCCTTCGCCGAGGCGTTGCAGAAGGGATTGCGGAGTTTGGAGACGGGTTACTCCGGTCTCGATCCGGTGGAGCCGCCCGGCGACGGCGGGCACGATGCGTTCCGTGCCGCGTTGTCGCAGCCGACGCCTGACCGGTTGCTCATGGCCGCGCAGGCGATCCGTGCCGGACTGCCGATCCAGGATATTCATGACTGCTGCAAGTTCGATCATTGGTTTTTGCGCGAACTCGAACGCATCATCAACGCCGAGAAAATCGTCGCGGCGGCGGGGGTTCCGAAAGAGGCCGGCGCGCTGCGGCGGTTGAAGGCGTTGGGGTTTTCCGATCGCCGTTTGGCGGAATTGTCCGGCGTCGCGGAAACCAATGTCACTTCGCAACGACTTGCCCTGGGCGTCGTGCCGGTGTTCAAGCGGATCGACACCTGTGCGGGCGAATTCGCCTCGGCCACGCCGTATATGTATTCGACGTATGAGGGCGGATATGGCACTCCGGTTTGCGAATCCGATCCGACGAACCGGGAAAAGATCATCATTCTGGGCGGCGGTCCGAACCGCATCGGCCAGGGCATCGAGTTCGATTATTGCTGCGTCCATGCCGCGTATGCCCTGAAGGACGCGGGGTTTGAGACCATCATGGTCAATTGCAATCCCGAAACGGTATCGACCGACTACGACACATCCGACCGGTTATATTTCGAACCGCTGACCGCCGAGGATGTCATCGCGTTGGTCCGGCGCGAGCAGGAGAACGGCACAGTGCTTGGCTGCATCGTGCAATATGGCGGACAGACTCCATTAAAATTATCGCAGGCGCTCACCGAAGCCGGAATCCCCATCCTGGGCACCTCCGCCGACGCGATCGATGTCGCCGAGGATCGGGAGCGGTTTCAACAGTTGCTGCAACGACTGGGTTTGTTGCAGCCGGAGAACGGGATCGCGCGATCCGCGAAGGAAGCCGAGGATATCACGGACCGCATCGGTTATCCCGTCGTCATCCGTCCCAGTTATGTGCTTGGCGGTCGCGCGATGGAAATCGTCTATGATCGGACGGGTCTGCATCGCTACATGCGGGAAGCGGTGCGCGTCTCCGGCGACAATCCCGTGCTGATCGATCGCTATTTGAACGACGCGATCGAGGTCGATGTCGACTGCATTTGCGATGGCGAAACGGTCTATGTCGCCGGCGTGATGGAACATATCGAGGAAGCGGGGATCCATTCCGGCGACTCCGCGTGTTCGCTGCCACCCTATTCGCTGTCGCCGTCGATGATCACGGAATTAAAGGCCGAGACCGAGGCGTTGGCGAAGGCGTTAGGCGTCGTCGGCTTAATGAACGTGCAATACGCGATCAAGAACGACACGATCTATGTGCTGGAGGTGAACCCGCGGGCGTCGCGCACGGTGCCCTTCGTCGCCAAGGCCACCGGCGTCGCCGTCGCCAAAATCGGCGCGCGGGTCATGGCGGGGGCGAAACTCGCCAGCTTCAACCTGGACGACGAGTCGATCGCGCCGCATGTCGCGGTCAAGGAAGCGGTGTTTCCCTTCGCCCGCTTCCCCAATGTCGACACCATTCTGGGCCCGGAAATGAAATCCACCGGGGAAGTGATGGGTCTGGACACGAGTTTCGAGCGGGCCTTCGCCAAATCCCAGTTGGGTGCCGGCGTGGTGCTGCCGGATTCGGGGTGTGTCTTCGTCTCGGTCAAGGACGCCGACAAGAAGGGCTTGCCGTTACTGGCCCGCCGTCTGAACGACATGGGCTTCTCCATTCTGGCCACCAAGGGCACGGCGGCGCGGATCAAGGAGGCCGGATTCCCGGTCAAAATCGTCAACAAAGTGCTGGAAGGGCGGCCGCATTGCGTCGACGCGATCCGCTCGGGCGAGGTGCAATTGGTGATCAACACCGCCTCCACCCCGCAATCGGTCGCGGATAGTTTTGAAATCCGCCGCTCGGCTTTGACTCACTTCGTGCCGCATTACACGACGTTGGCCGGGGCGCGGGCGGCGGTGCACGCGATCGCGGCTTTGAAGACGGGAAGCCTTGAAGTCGCGCCT
>JAYVXQ010000048.1:0-2626 GCA_043785025.1 Acetobacteraceae bacterium | reverse complement strand
TGGAAAAATGCGAAACCGAGTTCGGCTTCGAAATGTCGATCCGCCGCGTGCTGGAAACCCCGCGCGTCACCAAGCCCTACACCGAGCCCCAATGGCAGGCGATCCTCGACACAGGTGAGGCCGTGGACCGCGCCTTACACCGCGGCGACGTCCGCCTGACCATGGGCGGGGAGCCCACCTTCGTCTCCGCCACCGATATCGACTCCGCGGAATGGAACACCGAGGCGACCGGCCCCACCAAGCGCCGCCACGCCGACGCCCTGCTGCGCCGACTGATGACACGGTGGGCGCCAGGTGCCGCCCTCCAGCACGTCATGGGCAAGCACTACCCCGGCGAGCAACTGCCGCGATGGGCCTTCCACTGCCTCTGGCGCAACGACGGCCAGCCGGTCTGGCAAGACCCCGCGCTGCTGGCCACCGAGGACTCGTCCTCCCCCGTCACCCCCGCGCACGCCGCCGAGTTCGGCCGCCGCCTCGCCGAGCGCCTGCAGGTCGACCCCAGCCTGCTGATCCCCGCGTACGAGGACACGCATTACTACCTCTGGAAAGAGCATCGCCTGCCCGCCAACGTCCTCGCCGAGGACGCCAAACTCGCCGATCCCCTCGAACGTGACCGTTTGGCGAAGATTTTCGGCCAGGGTCCGCACATCGTCGTCGGCAGCGTCCTGCCGTTGCGCCGGGTGATCGATAACGGCAACCGCCGCTGGCAATCCGGCCATTGGTTCTTCCGCGCCGGCGAGATGTTCCTGATCCCCGGCGACTCCCCCCTCGGCCTCCGCCTCCCCCTCGACTCCATTCCCTGGGCCGATACCGAAACAATCCAACAGGAATACGAGGCCGATCCCTTCGCCCAACGCGGCCCCTTGCCGTCCCGCCAGCCCTTCCAGTCCCGCCGCCCGCCGCCAGACTCCGGCATCGAAGGCTTCCGTCCCCGCGCGCAGGAATTGCCGATGATCGGACGCGGCGAGCCCGACACGATCCGCACCGGCCTCGCGATCGAGCCGCGCGACGGCAAAATGCACATCTTCCTGCCCCCGCTTTATGCCATCGAGGACTGGCTGGACCTGCTCGCCGCCATCGAGGACACCGCCGCCGAACTCGGCCAACCCGTCGTGCTGGAAGGCTACATGCCGCCCGAGGACGAGCGCCTCACCAGCTTCTCCGTCACCCCCGACCCCGGCGTGATCGAGGTGAACGTGCACCCGGTCAAAACCTGGAGCGCGCAGGTCAAACAGACCGAGGATCTTTACGAGGAAGCCCGCCTTTCAGGCCTCGCCACCGAAAAATTCGACATCGACGGCCGCCACGTCGGCACGGGGGGCGGCAACCACGTCGTCATGGGTGCCGCGAAGCCCGTCGACTCACCGTTTCTGCGCCGTCCCGATCTGCTGAAATCCCTGTTGGGCTTCTGGCACAACCACCCCAGCCTGTCCTTCCTGTTCAGCGGCCAGTTCATCGGCCCAACCAGCCAGCATCCGCGCATCGATGAGGCGCGGCAGGACAGCCTCGCGGAACTCGAGATCGCTTTCTCCCAGATCAACGCAAACCAGGCCGTGCCACCCTGGCTGACCGACCGATTGTTCCGTAACATTCTGGCCGACATGACGGGCAACACGCACCGGACGGAATTCTGCATCGATAAGATGTACACACCGGATTCCACCTCCGGCCGCCGCGGTCTGGTGGAATTCCGCGCGCTGGAAATGCCGCCGGGCACCCGCATGGCGGCGGCGCAAATGCTGCTGATGCGCGCCGCCGTCGCCGCCTTCTGGGAGCATCCGTACGAGCATCAACTGATCCGCTGGGGCACCCGCGTCCACGACGATTTCATGCTGCCGCATTATGTCGAGCGCGATTTCTCCCTCGCCCTCGACGCCCTGAAAGCCCGCGGCCACGCGCTCGATCCCGCCTGGTTCACGCCGCATATGGGCTTCCGCTTCCCCCATATCGGGGCCACGACGGTGCACGACACACATCTCGAACTCCGCGCCGCCCTCGAACCCTGGCACGTTCTGGGTGAGGAACAAAGCGCCGGCGGCACGACCCGTTACGTCGACAGCTCGGTCGAGCGGATCCAGGCCCGCGTCTCCGGCTGGGTGCCCGAACGCTTCGTCCTCTGCTGCAACGGCCGCGCCGTGCCCCTGAACGAAACCGACCGTGAGGGCGAATACGTCGCGGGCGTCCGCTTCAAGGCCTGGAACCCACCCAGCGCGCTGCACCCGACCGTGGGCGCGCAAACCCCCCTCATCCTCGACGTCTACGACCGCTGGACCGGCCGTTCCCTGGGCGGGATGTCGTATCACACCGTGCACCCCGGCGGCCTGAGCTACGCCCACCGCCCTGTCAACGCGAACGAAGCCGAGGCAAGGCGGCGGTCCCGCTTCTTCCCCTTCGGACACACGCCCGGCGCAATGGCCGAACCCATGGAAACCCGTTCGCGCGAACACCCGAGAACGCTGGATTTACGCCGGGTGTAAATCACGGCGGCCCCGGAAAACTACGGCGCCGACAGCCGAGTGACCCCGATGCCATGAAGATGGGTCAATCCTGAAGCGAGCTGGTATCAAACCGTGATCGGGTCAACCCGAACCGATCACGGTCGCCGCCCGCTCATCATAAATCGTTA
>JAYVXQ010000047.1:0-2632 GCA_043785025.1 Acetobacteraceae bacterium | reverse complement strand
CGAACCCCCTATAGCCTAAAGTCGAACATCAACCACGGGGAATAAATCATGTCCGCCTCGGTCGCGAACGTCAGACACACGGCGCGAATCCTGTTCCTGCTGCCATTCCTGTCCATGCTGCTCGCGGGCTGCGGCATCAACGACATCCCGACCGAGGAGGAGCAGGCCAAAGCCAAATGGTCCGACGTCCTCAATCAATATCAACGCCGCACTGACCTCATTCCGAACCTGGTTGAAACCGTCAAGGGCTTCGCCAAACAGGAAAGCTCCGTCCTGATCGGCGTCACCGAGGCGCGCGCGAAGGCGACCTCCATCAAGGTCGACGCCAGCACCATCACCGACCCCGAGGCGTTCAAGAAATTCCAGGAGGCGCAAGCGCAACTCTCCGGCGCGTTGGGCCGATTGCTCGCGATCTCCGAAAATTACCCCGAGTTGAAATCCAACGCCAACTTCCTGGCCTTGCAATCGCAGCTTGAAGGCACTGAAAATCGCATCGCCGTCGCCCGCCGCGATTATATCGAAGCCGTCAGGGTCTATAATACCGACCTCAAAACCTTCCCCGGCCGGATCTGGGCCATGGTCCTGTATTCGAAGAACAAACCGCTGGAAGAATTCACCATCGAGGACAGCGCGAAAAAACCGCCGCAGGTGAAGTTCTGACCGTTGACCGCCACGACCTGGCCAACCACCGCGGCGCGGCCTTTGATCGCCGCGGTGTTTGTCTGGCTCTTTTTCATTCTCACGGCGGCCGCGCAAAGCCTTAATTTCCCCGCGCTGACCGGCCCCGTTGTCGACCAGGCCGGCATTCTCAGCCTCGAGGACCGCGCGGCGCTGACCCAACGTCTGACGGACCTCGAAGCCCGCACCGGCGATCAATTCGTTATCGTAACTCTCAAATCCCTCGATGGCACCGCCATCGAAGACTACGGCTATCAACTGGGACGCGCCTGGAAGATCGGCGTGAAAGGCCAGAATTCCGGCGTCCTGTTGATCGTCGCACCGAAGGAGAACGCGGTCAGGATCGAGGCCGGCTACGGCCTGGAAGGCACCCTCACCGACGCCGTCACCAAAATCATCATCGAAACGACCATCCTGCCGCGCTTCAAGGCGAACGATCTTCCCGGCGGCATCAAAGCCGGTACCGCGCAAATCATCCAACTGCTCAACGCCGCCGCCACGGTCGAGGGCAACCGCCCGCCCCCACAACCGGCGCAACCGATCTGGCCCATCATCCTCGGCGCCCTCGGCCTGATCGCGCTGCTGATTTTCTGCGCCGTCACTGGCGGCGGGTTGTGTCAGTTTTTGTTTCAGATTCTGTTCATGGTCCTGGCCTCCAGCGGCGGTGGCCGGTCCGGCGGCGGCGGTGATTCGTCTTTCTCCGGCCGCGGCGGATCGTTCGGCGGCGGCGGCAGTTCCGGCAAATGGTAAACCCAGCCTCATGATCCGCGACATCGACAAAGCCCGCGTCACCGCCGCCATCCTGACCGCCGAGCAACACACCTCGGGCGAGATTTTCTGCGTCGTCGCGCGGCAGTCCAACGATTACCAACTCGTTCCGATCGCCTGGGCCTCCGCATTGGCGCTGTTGATCCCGCTGCCATTGCTGCTGCTCACACGCTGGCCCGCCGCGTGGATCTACCTTACGCAACTCGCCGTGTTTCTGCTCAGCGCCATCGTGCTGTCGCACCGTTCATTACGTTTTAAGATCGTTCCGCGACGCGCCCGTCATCGTCACGCGCATAATGAGGCGATGCGCCAATTCTTCGCCCAGGGACTGGATAGAACTGAAGATAGGACGGGTGTGCTGATTTTCGCGTCGATCGGGGAACGTTACGCTGAGATCGTCGCCGACATTGGCATCGCCGCCAAAGTCCCAGCCAGCGTCTGGGATTACGCGATCGCCGATCTGGTCAGCGCGATCGGCGATGACCGTCCCGCCGATGGGTTCGTGGCCGCGATCGAACAATGCGGCGCGGTGCTGGCGGAGCATTTTCCGCCCAACGCGCTCAATCGCGATCAATTGCCGAACAAGCTGGTTGAGATCTGACCGCGCCCTTCCGGTTTCCCGCAAACCACCGATACTCACGCCCAATGACAAGGGCGACCCCATGATGAACCACTTTATCACTCTGTTGCTGTGCCTGTTCGGACTGATCCAGTCCGCGCGCGCCGCCGATTATCCCACACCCAAAGACGCGACTGGACTGCGCGCGATTTCCGTTTCCATACCGGCGAAACCCTGCCGGAATTGCGCCTGCATTACGTCACCATTGGCGACCCGAAAAACGAGCCCGTGCTGATCCTGCACGGCACCGCGGGATCCGCCGCCTCGATGCTCACCCAGGCTTACGCGGGCGAATTATTTGGCGCGGGCCAACCGCTCGACGCGAGCCGATATTTCATCATTATCCCTGACGCGTTGGGCGTGGGAAAGTCGGCCAGGCCCTCGGACGGGATGCGCGCCAAATTTCCGCGCTATACCCGGATTTCTCCGAAACCCAGGTATCCTTTTGGTTTTGCGCCCGCCGCCACACCAACCCTGGGCGCGTATACCCGGATTTCCACGAAACCCGGGTATATCGCAAAATATTCTGATACATCCGCTCGAGGATGTTTTAAAATCCCTGTCCAA
>JAYVXQ010000046.1:0-2634 GCA_043785025.1 Acetobacteraceae bacterium | reverse complement strand
CGGGTTTCGTGGAAATCCGGGTATACGCGCCCAGGGTTGGCGTGGCGGCGGGCGCGAAACCAAAACGATACCCGGATTTCTGAATGATCCGGGTATAGAACGGGTTCCGTGAGCCAACGCGATCGGAAACCGCTTTGAGGTTGAGCCCGATCACCGGCTGATGTTTTCCGCCGGCGCGATCAGAATTTCAGCGTCTTTGGAAATCCGTTCGGCGGCATCCGTCCGGCCTGCGCGCGCTCCCCCAACCATTCCCGCGGATCGGTTTCGGTGCGCACGCGCTCGCCCAATCGCCAGGTCAGGCCCTCGGCGAGGCGGAACACTTTCGCATCGGACAATCCGCCGTCCTTGAATCGTTGCAGGATAACACCGGATCCGCGCGCCATGTCGGGGATCTGATCCAGCGGGAAAATCAACAGCCGCCGGTTTTCCCCGATCAGGGCCACGTGATCGCCGTCGGCGGGGACGCAGAACGTGGCTTCCTCGCCGGGTTTGACGATCAGGATTTGCTTGCCGGTGCGCTTCGCCGCACCCAGTTCGGCGCCGGGGACGAGGAAGCCGCGGCCGGCATTGGTGGCGACCAGATAGCGCATGCCCTCGGCGGGAACGAACAGGGTCGCGACATCGTCCTCGTTCGGCAGGTCCACCAGCAGGCGCAACGCCTGACCGTCGCCCCGGCCGCGCGGCACATCGGCGGCCTTCAGCGTGAAGGATTTGCCGTTGGTCGCGAACAGCACCAGCCGGTCGGTGGTCCAGCAAGGCAGCAGCAATCTGGCCTTGTCGCCCTCCTTGAATTTCAGGTCCGCGGGATCGGCGACAGCGCCCTTCATTGCGCGGATCCAGCCTTTGTCGGACAGGATGACGGTGATCGCCTCACGCTCCACGAACGCCTCGAACGCCACATCCACCACGGCGGGCGCGGAGCCCAACTCGGTGCGGCGAAGGCCCAAGGGACCGGCGCCGAATTTTTTAACGATCTCGGCGAGCTCGTCGGAGATGCGATTCCAGCGGGTCTTTTCGTTATCGAGCAGTGCCCGCAGCGATTTGCGTTCTTTCGTGAGCTTGTCGTGCTCGCGGCGGATTTCCATTTCCTCCAGGCGGCGCAGGCTGCGCAGGCGCATATTCAGCACCGCCTCGGCCTGGATGTCGGTCAGGCCGAACGCCGTCATCAGCGCGGGTTTCGGCTCGTCCTCCTCACGGATGATGCGGATCACCTCATCGAGGTTGAGATAGACCAGCAAATACCCGTCCAGCACCTCGATCCGCCGGTCGATCGCGGCGAGGCGGTGGTTGGAGCGGCGGACCAGCACCTCGTGCCGGTGATCGAGCCAGGCGCGCAGCACGTCCTTCAAACCCATCACGCGCGGCGTGCGGGTGGCGTCGAGGACGTTCATGTTCAGCGGGAAACGGGACTCGAGGGCCGTGGCGCGGAACATGGTTTCCATCAGCACCTCGGGCTCGATGCCGCGGGTTTTCGGCTCCAGCACGAGGCGGATCTTGTCGGAGCTTTCGTCGCGGATGTCGCCCAATAGCGGGAGTTTCTTGTCCTCCATCAGTTGCGCGACCTGCTCGATCAATTTGGCCTTTTGCACCTGATAGGGGATTTCGGTGATGACGATGAACCAGGTGCCGTGCTTGCCTTTCTCGGTTTCCCATTTGGCGCGCACGCGAAACCCGCCGCGCCCGGTCTCATAGGCGGACAGCAAAGCGGATTTGTCCTCCGCCAGGGTGCCCCCGGTGGGGAAGTCGGGTCCGGGCATGTGCGCCAGCAGATCGGCGGTCGAGGCGTCAGGGTTCGCGATGAGATGCATCGCCGCGGCGCAGACCTCGCCGGCGTTGTGCGGCGGGATCGACGTCGCCATGCCCACCGCGATGCCCGCCGCGCCGTTGGCGAGCAGGTTCGGGAAAGCGCCGGGCAGGACGATGGGTTCGGCTTCCTCGCCGTCATAGGTCGGGCGGAAATCGACCGCGTCCTCATCGATGCCGGCCAGCATGGCCTTGGCGACCTCGGTGAGCCGCGCCTCAGTATAGCGCATGGCGGCGGCGTTATCGCCGTCGATGTTGCCGAAATTGCCCTGGCCTTCAACCAGCGGGAAACGGGCGGCGAAGTCTTGCGCCATGCGGACCATGGCGTCGTAGATCGATTGGTCGCCGTGCGGGTGGTATTTGCCCATCACGTCGCCGACCACGCGGGCGCATTTCTTGAACCCCGCCGTGGGGTCCAGTTTCAACTGGTGCATGGCGTAAATCAGCCGCCGGTGCACCGGTTTCAGCCCGTCCCGCACGTCCGGCAGTGAGCGCGACATGATGGTGGACAGGGCGTAGGCGAGGTACCGCTCGCTCAGCGCGTCGGTGAGCTTGGTATCTTCGATATGCCCGGCGAAATCATCCGGCATGGTCTGCTCCAGGTAGTACGTCCGACTCCGCCAGCGCGGCGACGCGGTCGTATAGCATGCGGCGCGCCTGGGGCAGGGGGCGGTGCCGGTGGCCGAAAGCATCCCGCGCCAGGAAGTGGCCAGTCAGGCGGAGGCCGTTCCTGTGGTCCTCCGGGGTGGCGATGTTTCCGCCTGTGAGAAAACCAGGGAGTTGCAATAGCTTGTCCACATACGGTTCCGCCGCCTCCCGGCTGACCGCCCG
>JAYVXQ010000045.1:0-2637 GCA_043785025.1 Acetobacteraceae bacterium | reverse complement strand
ACGCCAACTCGGCCGCGAAATCCTACAAACCCAACAAAGCCGATTGGCTGGAAGGCCACTGGTCCGGCTTCCACGCCGCCGAAAACGACGTCGAGCTGACGGAACAGGCGACGGATGTCCCCGCCGCCGTGCTGAAACAAATCGGCACCGCCTTGGCCCGCACCCCGCCCGGCTTCGACCTGAACCCCAAAATCGCCCGTCAGTTAGAGGCGAAACAGGGCATGATCGACACAGGGGAGGGGATCGATTGGTCCACCGGCGAAGCTCTTGCCTTTGGCTCCCTGCTGGTCGAAGGCAGCCGCGTCCGCCTGTCGGGAGAGGACTGCCAGCGCGGAACCTTCAGTCAGCGTCACGCGTTTCTGATCGATCAAACAAACCAATACGAATACGTTCCGGTCAACAACATCCGCGCCGACCAGGCGAAAATTGAGATTTATAATTCGCTGCTGTCCGAAGCCGGCGTACTCGGCTTCGAATACGGCTACTCGCTCGCGGATCCGCGCACGCTGGTGTTGTGGGAAGGCCAGTTCGGCGATTTCGCCAATGGCGCGCAGGTGATCATCGATCAGTTCATCGCGTCCGGCGAAACCAAATGGCTACGCATGAGCGGCCTCGTGATGCTGCTGCCGCATGGCTATGAAGGGCAGGGGCCGGAACACTCCTCGGCGCGGATCGAACGCTATCTGCAATTATGCGCTGAGCGTAACATGTGGGTTTGCAACCTGACCACGCCGGCGAATTATTTTCATGCGCTGCGCCGCCAGTTGCACCGCAATTTCCGCAAGCCGCTGATCATCTTCACGCCGAAATCCCTGCTGCGGCATAAACTCGCGGTCTCTCCGCTCAGCGCCATGGCGGAAGGCAGCGCGTTCCAATACGTGATCCCCGAAATCGACACGCTCGCGCCGCCGGATCAGGTGCGCCGGGTGATCATCTGTTCCGGCAAAGTGTATTACGATCTGCTGCGGGAACGCCGCGCCAAGGACATCCAGGACATCGCCATCATCCGCCTTGAACAAATGTATCCCTTTCCGGAAAATACACTGGGCCGCATCCTCAAACCCTTCGTCAACGCCGACGTGGTGTGGTGTCAGGAGGAGCCTCAAAACATGGGTTCCTGGACCTTCGTCGATCGCCGTATCGAAAAAGTCCTCCACCGTCTCGAAATGAAAGCCAACCGTCCCGTCTATGTCGGGCGCGAGGACGCCGCCAGTCCCGCGACCGGTCTGGCCCGGACGCATATGGCGCAACAGACCCGGCTCGTTACAACCGCCCTCGGATTGGGCTGAGGAAAATCTGATGCCCACGGAAATTAAAGTCCCGACTTTAGGGGAAAGCGTCACCTCGGCGACCATCGCGCGCTGGATGAAACAGCCCGGTGACAGCGTCGCCATCGATGAACCTTTGGTTGAACTGGAAACCGATAAAGTCACGGTCGAGGTTCCGTCCCCCGCGGCCGGCGTTCTGACCGCGATCAATTTCCCCGAAGGCAGCGAGGTCGAGGTCGGCGCGCTTCTGGGCATGCTGGACGGCGGCGCGATCGTTTCGGCGCCCGCACCCGCACCCGTCACCGCCCCCGCGCCGGCCCCCGCGCCCGCCGCCCCGCCTTCATCAGCCGCCCCGCCTTCATCAAAAGTGGAGCCCGAAGCCCGTCCCGCCGCCAACCCCGCCGCCGGTGTCAATCCGCCACCACGTCCTTTGGGGCCCGTGGCGAGACCCGCGACGCCAACCCCGCGGTCGGCGCCCATGCCCGCCGCCTCTCGCCTGATGACCGAAAACCAGGTGACCGCCCCCGCCATGGGTCCCGGATCGGGCAAAGACGGCCGCATCACGAAAGGCGACGTGCTCGCCTTCCTCAATCGCCCAACCCCGGTGCCCGCCGCGAAACCCCCGGCACCCCCGCGCGCCGAGGACGCGCGCGAACAACGCGTCAAAATGACCCGCCTGCGCCGCACCATCGCCGCCCGCCTGAAAGAGGCTCAGAACAACGCCGCCATGCTCACTACCTTCAACGAGGTGGACATGACGGCGATCATGGCCCTGCGCACCGAATATCGCGACGCCTTCGAAAAGAAACACAACGGCGTCCGCCTCGGCTTCATGAGTGTCTTCGTCCGCGCCTGCTGTGTGGCGCTGAAGGAATTCCCCGCCGTCAACGCCGAGATCGACGGCGAGGACATAATCTATAAAAACTTCGTCAACATGGGCATCGCGATCGGCGGCGCCACGGGCCTCGTCGTGCCGGTGATCCGCGATTGCGACCAATTGGGCTTCGCGGGAATCGAAGGCGCCATCTCCGCTTTCGGCAAAAAAGCCCGGGACGGTGGGCTGAAACTGGACGACCTGACCGGCGGCACTTTCAGCATCACCAATGGCGGAATCTATGGCTCGCTGATGTCCACGCCCATCCTCAATCCCCCGCAATCGGCTATTCTGGGCATGCACAAAATCCAGGATCGCCCGATGGCGATCGGCGGAAAAATCGAGATCCGGCCAATGATGTACCTGGCCGTGTCCTACGATCACCGCATCGTCGATGGCAAGGAAGCCGTGTCGTTCCTGGTCCGGGTGAAGGAGGGGGTCGAGGATCCGCGCCGTCTGCTGCTGGATATTTAGCG
Organism: Acetobacteraceae bacterium; assembly: GCA_043785025.1. Classification (GTDB taxonomy): domain Bacteria; phylum Pseudomonadota; class Alphaproteobacteria; order Acetobacterales; family Acetobacteraceae; genus Rhodopila. The sequence continues at coordinate 19 of JAYVXQ010000045.1, read as the reverse complement.
CGTTCCGGCCGCGGCGGTC
>JAYVXQ010000044.1:0-8737 GCA_043785025.1 Acetobacteraceae bacterium | reverse complement strand
CCCGAGTCGAGCCTGATCATGGACGCCGCCGGGAATGTGTTCGGCACGACCTATGGCGGGGCGGGGTTCCTCGGCACGGTGTATGAAATCCCCAAAGTTAATGGCGTTTATGCCAACGCGCCCGCGGCGGGTCTGCGGGCAGACAGCGCGGGGATCTTGTACGGCACGACGTCGGCGGGCGGGACGAACCGACTGGGGTCGGTGTTCGCGCTGAGCGGGACGGGGTTTCAGACGGCGGGTGGGCCCACGCCCACGCCCACGCCCGCGCCAGTGCCGGTTCCAGTGCCGACGCCGACGCCGGTCCCCACGCCGGTTCCGACACCCGCGCCCACACCGACACCAACACCCAATCCCACCGTGATCACCGTCGGAGGCGGGAGCCAGTACACGACCATCCAACAAGGCATTCAGGCGGCGGAGGCGGCGGGAATTCACAAACTTATAATCGCGCCGGGGACCTATGCCGAGACCGATCAATTGGGCGCCCCCGATAATGGCCTGACGATCATCACGGCGGCCGGTGGGGTGACCGTGGTGGGTGGGTTCAGCCTGTCAGGCGCGTCGGGGATCACGTTGTCCGGTCTGACGTTCCACGGTGACGGCGCGGCCGTCGCGATCACCGCGCTGAACAGCGATCACGTGACGATCACCAACACTATTTTCACCGGCACCGGGCAGGCGGTTCTGCTGGATGGCACCAGCGCCAGCGCCAGCGCCGTCAGCAATAGTTTGATGACCGCGACGGCAAACAGCGCGATCGAGGCGAAGAACGGATCGAACAACGATACGTTCGACAGCAACGTCATCTCCGGCGTCGGCACGCATGAAACAGTCGGGGCGATTTATCTGCATGGCGCCAACAACGCGGTCATCACGCATAATAAAATCACGGATACGACCGGTGCCGGTATCAGCCTCGCGGATTTTTTCGCGCCGGGGACGACGGGGACGCAAAACAACAACGCGATGATCGCTTATAATTATCTCGATCGGGTCGACACGGCGGGCAATGACAGCGGCGCGATTGATATCCTGGGCCGCAGTCAGAACGCGAATATTCATGGCACGGTCACGATGAATTTCATCGGCGCCGCGGGATCCGCGACGGCGGCGCAGGTGGTCGGCATTTATCTGGACGACAACGCCGCGGGCGTGACGGCGACGAAGAATATTGTTTCGGCGTCACCGACCCTGTCCAACGCGTATGAGATCCATGGCGGGGCCAACAATACAGTCTCGGGCAATATCTTCGATCTCGGCACGGGATCACCGACGTTCGGGCTGTCCCAGCGGGACGAGGCCGATCAATTGCCGCAAGGCGCTTTCACCCAACTGACCAACGATCTCGTGACCGGCAATATTTTCGTCACCGAGAGCGCCACGCCTCGCACGCCCGGCTTTGGCGACCTGACCGGCGGATTGGGCCACGTGACGATCACCGCCAACGATTTTTGGGCTTACAGCAATGTCGGATTGAATGTCGGCGGATCGGGCGCCGGAGGCGACAGCGCCGCGCGCTATAACCCTCCGGGACCGGCCGCGGCCACGACGCTCAGCGATTACGGGACCTGGAGCGGGGCCGGCATCAATTTCGCCGCCATCGACACGTCCCAGATCGGCACCGCGCCGGTGGGACCGCATGCTTATTAAACAAGGTCAGGATCTGGTAGTCTGATCGCGGACCCAGAACAGGAGCCGCCATGGCCCGCGTGCGCGACATTCCATCCACTGAGCTTCCGGCCGATCTCGCCGTGATTTACGAGCGTTTCGTCAGCGCCTATGGCCCGTTCCGCAACCAGGTCGCGGTGCTGGCGCATGTGCCCGCGGCGTTGCGGCATCTGATGCCGATGCTGATGGAATTGCGCGCGGCGGCCACGTTGCCCAAGCGCTATCTGGAGATCGCGATCATTGTCGTTTCAAAACTGAATGAATGCGAATATTGCGTCACCCATCACACGCCGTTTCTGACGGTCGAGGGGATTTCGCCCGAAGGCGTCGAACGGCTGTTGGACGCGGCGGATCACCCGGAGCTGGATGAGGTCGACCGGCTTGTCGTTGAATATACGAAACAGGCATGGGAATCCTCAAACCGGATTCGTGACGAGATGTTCGACCGGTTGCGCGTCCATTTCACTGAGGCACAGATCGTCGAACTGACGTTGCGCATCACATTGTGCGGCTTCTTCAATCGTTTCAACGATGCGCTGCAAATCGACGAGGAACCCGAGGCGATCGAGCGTTTGCACGCCGTCTCATCACCCTGATGCCGCCAAAAACCCGCGCGCCTGGGCACGCGGGTTTCCGGGTCGAGTGTGGCGTGCGATCGGCCGCGGTTACGAGCCTTTTTCCGGCGTCTTCACCGGGGCGACGGTGGTCGTCGTTGTGGTCCCGCCGGCGGAGGGCGCGACCAGCGCTTTCTTGTCATCAGGTTTCGTCATCGCCGCCGCCGGGGCGTGGGTTCCCGCGACGACCGGTGCCTTATCGCCCACATGGGGCGGGGTCACGGCGTGCGGCGCGGCCGGCGTGACCGTCGTGCTGGTGTGGCTGGTCCCGGTTTGGGCGGTTCCGGTCATTGGCGCGGATTTCACGTCTTTACCAGTGTTCACCGTCTGATCGGCCCGGACGCTCATGGGCAGCAAAGCCAGACCGGTCACGAACAGGCCCGTGGTGGTGAGGGACAGAACGCGTTTCATAGGAAGTTCCTTTCCGCCGGGGGAAGGGAAGCAGGTCCCGGCTGAGACGGAATAAGCTCCGGAATCGCGGCCTCGCCATGCCGTCCGTGTGGCGGAATTTTGGCACGATAGCGAAACAGCATGACAAATGTTTAATCCGGACGGACCGGCCCGTCCGTCGTGATCGCCGCGTCCTGATGATCTCGCGCCCCCTGGTCTCGCGCCCCCTGATCCCGCGCCCTATAATCTCGCGTCCCATCGGGCCACAACACGCGCTTCGGCGGGAACGACACCTCCACCGTCGTGCCGACGCCTTTGACACTGTGCAGAATAAGCTGCCCGTCATGCATCTCCACCATGCGGCGCGCCAGCGGCAAGCCCAACCCGGTGCCCTCGAACGAGCGCGCCAGGGAGTTCTCGACCTGCCCGAACGGCTCCAGCGCCACCGCCATCTCGGCCTCGCTCATGCCGATCCCGGTGTCGGCGACGCTGACATCAAAGCGCCCATCCTCCAGCAGACGGGCAAACACCGCCACCGAGCCGCCGCGCGGGGTGAACTTCACCGCGTTGGACATCAGGTTAATGAAGATCTGCCGCAGACGCGTCGGATCGCCCATGATGTTGGGCGTCTGCTCCGGCAGGCGCACCAGCAGCCCGACGCCACCCTCGGCCGCGCGTTCGCGGATCGTCGTGGCACTGTCGTTGATGACATCGGTCAGCGCCACCACGGCCTCGGACAGCGTGGCGGTGCCCGATTCGACCTTGGACAGATCCAGGATCGAATTGATCAGTTCCAGCAGATGGCGGCCCGAGCGTGTGATGTCGCGGGCATAGCCGGAGATCTGATCGGCCGCGGCGATCGGCGCGGCGTGGTGGGAGATCAGTTCGGAAAAGCCGATCACCGCGTGCAACGGCGTGCGCAATTCATGGCTCATTTGCGCCAGGAATTGCGACTTGGCGAGGCTCGCGGCCTCGGCGCGTTCCGAACTCAACATCAACTCCCGGTTCACGCCCGCCAGTTTGGTCTGCTCGGCCAGCAATTCGGCGCGCGCGTCTTCCAGCGCCTTGTGTTCGTTGGCGAGATCCAGTTCGCGCCGGTTACGCTGCTGGATCTCGCGCATCAGCATCAGGTTCAACACGCCCAGAAGCACACTGGCGGCCACGCCGATCGCGATCGTGCGCAGCCCGTGCGCGCGGGCATCCGCCAATTCGTCCTCAACGGCCAGGCCGATCGCGACGAACATGGGATTATTGGCTAACCGGATCATCGAGAAAACCCGCGACACACCGTCCACCGCGTCCGAGGTCAGGATGCCCGCCGCCCCATCGGGCGACAAGATCTTCGGCCAGGTCATGCCTTTGGGATTTTTCACCGCCGTTGGCGCGCCTTCGGGCGTGCCGTCGAAGCGGGCGCGGATGCGGCCGTCATCGCCGACCAGCGCGATCACGCCGCGCGGACCGATGTCCACCGACAGATGCAGATGCGTCAGATCGTCGACCGACAGAATGAAGACCAGCACGCCCAATAGTTTACCGGCGGCGTCCTCGACCCGTTTCGTCACCTGCAATGTTTCGCGCCCGGACATGCGTCCAATCACCGGCTCGCTCACAAACAGGCCTTTATAGGAGCCGTTGAGCTGCACCCGGATATGTTCGCGGTCGCTGAAATCGACGCCGGGCACTCCAGTTTTCAACGTCGTCGAGACCAGCACGCCTTTGGCGTCAACCCAGGTCACGTAAAGCGTCGGCCGCGCCAGCGCCGGGAGCTCTTTGGCCCACCGGTCGAGCGTGAAGCCTTTCGGATTGTCCCGGATCTCCCGCGCGACCAGGTCCATCGCGGCGCTGACGGTATCGAGCGTGGCGTTCACTTCCTCGCCGAACGCCGCCGCCACGTTATGCGCCGAGGTGGTCGCGCGCAGCAAAGCCGTTTCTCGCACCGTCCAGTTCGACAGGACGATGGCGACCCACATGAGCAGCATCAGTCCAAGCGAGCCGAGCGACACCCATCGCGCGAGGGAAACCGCCTGGCCGCGGCGGCCGGTCTCGTAACGGGCGGTCCCGGTCACGGGCTTCGTTGAAATGGAATCGGAAACCATCAGTCTTTCACGTTTACTGACACCAGATGTCGCATGGCGAGACAAGGACGTAAATACTTGATCTCATTCGCGCCACGCGACTGAACCAGCGTTTCGTTAGTCCTCCGGCACGGTATCGCGCAGGAACGCGCGTGTTTCGTGCAGAAACATGTCCAGTTGATCGTGATGAACCCAGTGTCCCGCCCGCGGGATCGCCAACGCGCGCGCGTTCTGAAAATGGTCGATGCGCCCGCCCTCGGACGGGGCCCGCGCCCATGAATCGAGGCCATGCACCAGCAGCGTCGGACAGGTGATATGGGACCAGAGTTGGGCGACCGCCTCGCGGGTCATGTCATAAGCGGGCCACAGGCGGACATATTGATCGAACTTCCAGCTGAACGTTCCGTCCTCATTCTGATTGATGCCGTGTTCGGTCAGATGACGGGTTTGTTCCGGGGTCAGATGGGCGTTGGCTTCGCGCATCCGGGCATGGGCTTGCTCCAGGGTCGCGTAACGATGCGGGGTGCGCGCGGCGAGGGCGCGCTGGTCGTCGATCCAGGCGCGCATGCTGGCCTCGATCGGTTTGGCCCCCGATGGCGCGGATGATTTGGGACCGGGACCCAGACCCTCGATGGCGATCAAATGCGAAACGTTTTCCGGATAGATGCCGGTGTAGCGCAAAGCGATATTGCCGCCCAATGAATGGCCGATCACGCGCAGCGGCGCCAGATTTCGCTGATGGACCAATTGCGCGATGTCATAGATATAGTTCGCCATCGTGTAATGACCGGAATCCGACCATTGCGAATCGCCGTGGCCGCGCAGATCGGGGGCGATGACGTGGTATTCGTCCGCCAGCGCCGCCGCGACCCAGTCCCAGTTGCGGCAGTGATCGCGCCCGCCATGGATCAACAGCAGCGGCGGCTTGTCCGGATTACCCCAATCGACATAATGCAGCCGCAACCTTTGGGAAACGTAATTGCGCGACGCGGGTCCGTTCATGATAACGCCGATACGATAGGGGGCAGCGACAGCGGAACGATCTCATCCGCGGCGCGTCCCTTATAATCGCGTTGCCGCGCCCCACTCATCATCCGGGCCTGCGCCTCGGTCAGGGTTTCCAGCGCGCCGGCGTGATCTAATGTCAACACTTTTCCACGATCCACGACCTTGACGCCGCCGATATAAACGTCGCGGATGGCGCGGTCAGCGGCAGTGTAGATCAGCGACCGTAATGGATCGCGCGCCGGCATCATGAAGGGATTTTTCAGATCCACGCAAACCAGATCGGCCTTCGCCCCCACCGCCAATCGTCCAATGTCGTCACGCCCCAACGCCTGCGCTCCCCCGATCGTCGCGGCGCGAAACACCTCGGCGGTGGAGGTCGTCGTGATATCCTCGGCCAGGATGCGGGCGACCAGGGCGGCGAGGCGCATTTCCTCAATCAGGTTATGCGGCGCGACATCGGTGCCGATGCCGAGATTGACGCCGGCGCGGCGGTAACGGCCGAAATCCTCCAGCCCATGGCCATAGCGCGCGAAGGGGGAGGGGCAATGCGCGACCGAGCTACCGCTGTCCGCCAGCAGACCGAGGTCGATCTTACTGTGCCAGTGCAGCCAGGAATGCTCGTCGATGAAGATCGCATGGCCGAGTACGGTGCGCGGTCCCAGAATGCCGATGTGGTCAGCCCATTGCACCGGGGTTTTGCCGTGGCGCTTCACCATCTCATGAAATTCGTTCACGCTTTGCGCGCAATGCGTGGTGAAGGGAACCCCGCGATCGGCGGCGGCCTGATAAGCGTCGCGCAACAGATCTTCCGTGCAGGTATCGATTTGCGAGGCGCAGACCATGCCCGACAACCGTCCCGAGGGATGTTTCGCCGCCTGATCGATCGTGACCAGAGCCGCGGCGAAATCGTTGCGTCCGGCGATCTCATCCCAGGCGTATTGCAAATCCCACGCGTTCCGCAATTGCCAGCGTGACGAGGCGAAACCTGGGGCCAGAAACACCCGCAAACCGCTGCGCGCCGCGAGGTCGATCCAGCCGGGATCGTTACCCGACAGATCCGCGACCGTGGTAATGCCGGTCAGCAACATCTCGCTATACGCGACCTCTTTCGCGGCCATCCGGCCGGCCTCGTCGGGGCGGAAAGCGAAGCCGCGTTCGTACAGCCCGCTCATATACATCGACGGCAGGCCGTGTTCTTCCCGCAGACCGCGAAAGAACGGTTCGGTGCTGGGGTGGGAATGCAGATCGACCAGGCCGGGCATGAGCATCAGGTTGGCGCCGTCGATGACCTCGTCGGCCTCGCCGGTATAATGCTTGCCAAGAAAGCTGATGCGGTCATCGGAAAACACCAGATCGGCGTCCCGCGTATAGCCGTGATTGGCGGTCGCCGGATCCCAGGCGACGATCCAGGCGGCGTTCCGGATACAAATGGTTTTCGGCATCGTCGCTCTCCCGCCCGGACGTTCCGCCAGACCTTGATCCAGACCTTGATCCAGACCTTGATAGCATCAGGTTGACGCGATCAAGGTCCGCGTTTGTTAAGTTTCAGAGGGCGATTCACGTCTGAAGTTGGTTCAACTTCAGACGATCGCGCTCTAAATCGGCGGATGTTTCTTGTACCAGCCAGCGGCTTTTTCATAGGCGGCGGCGACGCGCATGACCGTCGCGTCGTCGAAATACCGGCCGATGAATTGCACCGACAACGGCAGCAAATCATGCGACAGGCCCGCCATCATCGCCAATGCCGGGTGGCCGGTGACGTTAAAGGGCGCGCGGGCCTGGCGGGGATAGGTGCGGGCGGTTTCGGCCGCGTCCTCGATCTCGCTCGCGGGGTCCATCGAGCTCGCGCACATCAGGATGTCGTAATCGCGCAATCGGTCGTTGACGATGGCGATCATTTCGGCGCGGCGGCGTTGCGCCCCGACATATTGGCCGGCGGTCATGAACGCGCCGGGCAGCAGCCGGCGGCGGGTGATCGCACCGTAATCCTGGGGCCGTTCGCGCAGCCAGCGCGCGTGGATCGACCACGCCTCGGCCCCCAATATCACCCGGTTGACGGCGGCGAACTCGGCCAGCGACGGAAGGGTCACGGTTTCGACGATCGCGCCCTCGGCCTGCAGGATGCGTTCCACGTCCTCCAGCGCGGCGGTGACGTTGGGATGGGCGGGCAAATCCGTTTCATGGAAGTGACGGACGAACCCGATGCGCAGGCCGCGCACGCCCCGATCCAGGGTGGCGCCAAACCCGGTCGCCTGGGTTGCCGCACTGCCGGGATCCAACGGATCGTGGCCCGCCAGCGCGTCCAGCAGCAGCGCGTTGTCCGCGACCGTGCGGGTCATCGGACCGACATGATCCAGCGTGAACGCCAGCGGAAACACGCCGCGGCGGCTAACGAGGCCATAGGTCGGTTTCAGCCCGACCAGCCCGCACATGCTGGCGGGATTGCGCACCGATCCCGCCGTGTCGGTGCCCAACGCCATCGGCATCATGCCGGAAGCCACGCCCGCGCCAGAGCCGGAGGACGATCCGCCGGGATGATGCCGCGGGTTCCACGGATTGCGCGCCGGCGGATACGGCAAATCGAAACTGGGCCCGCCGATGGCGAACTCATGCGTGCTGAGCTTGCCCAGAATGATCGCGCCGGCCTGACGCAGTTTGGCGACGCAGACGGCGTCCTGTTTGGCGATATTGCCAACCAGGATCTTGGAATGTCCGGTGGTCGGCAGGCCGGCGACGTCGATGATGTCCTTGATGCCGACGGGGACGCCGTGCAGCGGTCCGCGGGAACGGCCATGGGACAGGTCCTGCTCGGCGGCTTTGGCGGCATCCATCGCGCCCTCGGCGTCCAGATGGATGAAAGCGTGCAATTTGGGTTGAACCGCCTCGATCCGGTGCAGCAACGCCTTCACAAGCTCGGTCGGCGACAGCGTTTTCTCCGCATAGCCCTGGGCTATTTCGGTGGCGGTCAGCCAGTGGGCCGCG
>JAYVXQ010000043.1:0-2648 GCA_043785025.1 Acetobacteraceae bacterium | reverse complement strand
AGGTTGTCGTGATCAGGATTCTGCCACAGTATCGCATCGGCCAGGAGGCACCAGTGTTCACACGGGATGCATTGTTGCTGATTGGACATGGCTCCAACGGGACACAAGACGCGGCGCGGCCGCTGTTGGCGCATGCGGAGGTGATACGGGCGTCCGGCCGTTTCGCTGAGGTCGCGGTCGGCATGCTGCGCGGCGAACCCACGGTGGAGGCCGCGTTTGACGCGTTGACCGCGCCGGTGGTGCATGTCGTGCCCTATTTCCTCGAGGATGGATTTTTCACCCGGATCGCGATTCCCGATCTGATTTTGCCGCGCGCGGGTGAGCGGATGGTGCGGTTCTGTCAGCCCGTGGGATTGCATCCTGACATGTCCGAATTGATCGGGGCGCGGTTGATCCGGCATTGCGAGATGTTCGGCACGGCCCCGAAATCATTGGCGGTGCTGGTGGTTGGCCATGGCAGCCAGCGCAATCCCGGACGGGCGCGCGCGCTGCGCCAGCACGCCGAACGGGTCGACGCGACCCGCCGCTTCGGCGTGGTGCGCGTGGCCCATTTGGAAGAAACGCCCCTGGTGCTGGAGGCTTTGGCGGGCATCCGCGGCTATGTCGTCGCCGTCGTTGGGTATCTGGCGAACGCGGGTCAGCATGCGACCAAGGACCTGCCGGGCCAGATCGCGATCGAGCGCGGGTTGCGCGGCGCCAACTGGCCGCCGGTGCACGATCTGGGTTCGATTGGCACGGATGAGGCGCTGCCCAGGCTTTTGATGGATCAGGTTTTCGGAACGAAATCGTGATATTGTGGATCGGGTCCGGAATGGCGCGCCTCTTGAAGGATTCGCGGCGACGCGTGAGTATTCGTCCCCAACGATAGCGCGAAGACTGGGGAGGCTATGAATGGCGAGGACCGTGAGCGGCCGCGAGACCGCGGGAAAGAGGCCGGTTGCCCGGAAATCCGCCGCGGCGAAGACGGCGCCAAACGCCAAGGTGAAAGCGAACGTAAAGGCGAAGCCGAAAGCGGCGGCGAAGCCGATGCGCAAGGTGGCGAGTCCAATGAAGAAAGCGGCGGCGCGCAAAGGCGGATTGAAGAAAATCGTCCGCCGCGAGCCGGTGGCGCGTCGCGCGGCACCTCAGCGCGCGCGGCCCACGGCGGCACCCCGGCGCAAGACGGCGGCGCCACGGATTAAAGCGTTGGCCCCCGCGCAATCATTCACCGTCAGCCATTTGAACGAGCTGGATTTCAAGGCGGATGGGCTGCGGACCTATGCTCTGTATCGCGACCTCGGCATCGCCAAGGCCACCGGCGGGCTGTGTCAGGCGCATGTCATCCGGCTGCTGTCGCCCTGCACGGATGAGGTCCGCAAGCGCCACGTGCATGCGGCCGAATTGCAGCTGATCTATGTGCTGAAAGGTTGGGTTAAGAACGAGTTCGAGGGTCAGGGCGTGCAAATGATGTCGGCGGGGAGTTGTTTTCTGCAACCGCCGGGGATCAGACACACCGTGCTGGATTATTCGGCGGACGTGGAATTGCTGGAAATCATCGTGCCCGCCGATTTCAAAACGACCGATCTGGACTAGATTGGTCGAGGCCGGCGAGGTGCCCATGCGCGGATCTCCGATCCGAAAGTCCTGCTTTTAGACGAACCCAGCCAGGGGGTGGTGCGGGAATTGGCGGGGATTATCCGCGCGCCACGGGACGCAAACGTCACCATTCCGCTGGTCCCGCGGAACATGAAACTGGCCCAGGCGGCCGGCGACGAATTACACGTCACGGTCAAGGGCCGCATGGTCCACGCCGCGACGCCTGAGCGGTTTCGCGCCGAGGAACGGGATTATCTGACGGTTTAAATAAAGGGAGAACGGCATGGAACTCAATTTGCGCGGCCGCACGGCGATGATCACCGGGGCGTCCAAGGGGATCGGCCTCGCCAGCGCCGAATGCCTGGCGTCCGAGGGCGTGAATGTCATTCTGGTGTCGCGCACGCTGGCCGATCTGGAGGCGGCGCGGGTGAAAATCAGTGGCCGATGGAACGTGAATGTGCAGGTACACGCTTATGATTTGTCGGACTCCGCCAATATCGACCGGCTGCTGGCGGCGCATCCGGACATCGATATCCTGGTCAATAACGCGGGTGCGATTCCGGCGGGGGATTTACAGGCCATCACCGAGGATCGCTGGCGCGCGGCGTGGGATCTGAAGGTCTTCGGCTATATCAACATGTGCCGCCGCTTCTACAACGAAATGAAATCGCGCGGCCGCGGCGTGATCATCAACGTGCTTGGCGTGGCGGGGGAGAAGATGGACCGCGGGTATATCGCGGGCTCCACCGGCAATGCCGCGTTGATGGCCTTCACCAAGGCGTTGGGCGGATCGGCGGGCGACGACGGTTTGCGCGTCGTCGGCATCAATCCCGGCGCGATCGCGACCGGGCGGCTGGTCACGATCATGAAAACCCGCGCCAAGGATCGTTTCGGCGACGAAACCCGGTGGGAGGAGCTGATGAAACCCCTGCCGATGGGCCGCGCCGGCACGGCGGAGGAAATTGGCGTGATGGTCGCGTTCCTGGCGTCGGATGTCTCGGCTTATACCACCGGAACGATCATCACGATCGACGGTGGGACGGCGAATCGCGGTTCGATGTTTTGAACGCCCA
>JAYVXQ010000042.1:0-2648 GCA_043785025.1 Acetobacteraceae bacterium | reverse complement strand
AACGGCGCCGTGACCCATCCCGGCGGCGCCCATGAGAAACAAAGCTACGCCGATATTTAGCTACACGAGCCGCCGTTTGCCTGATTGACTTCGGCGGCCCGACTCGCGTTTACGCTTCGCGCTACTATTAATTTCGAGAGTTCGCGTTTTGCGCGCGAAGCTTCGGGCGGAGGCTTGGATCGGAAGAGATAGAGAGCCGGTTCCGGTTGTCTGAACAGTTTTCCGCGAATGATAAGTGGCGTTCCGCCGGGGTTTGGTCGTTAGGGATCGCCGATGGTCGGTCGCGACGTAGGAAGGGCGCAGCCCGACCGAAGTTGCGCCCGACCATCGGCGGCGGAAGATTTCATGCCGCCGCCACGAGCGGTGAGGGTGGAAGTAAGCCTCGTCCGGCGTCATTCGGTCAAGGCTCGAATGTGGCCGCAGGCCATTATCGAAATTCAGATAGCGGCCGATGGAAGCCCGCGCGACGCCGACGCTGTCGTAAGCGTGAAGGTAGTTGAGTAGCGCGGGTGAATCGCACCCCCACGCCCCGCCAGAACCGGACGTGAGCCTCTCGACTCATACGGCTCCTATCGCCTAACCGGAGACTCCTTGGGCCAATGAGCGAACAGATTGGGCTGGCCGGATTGAACCCCACGCAACCAGTCCCATGCGCGTTTTGTGTGCCCTCTGAGTCGTTGGTATTTCCTCTGTGCCCAGCGCACTATGAACGAGTCCAGCGTGCGAAGCGCACCGCGAACCTTTCTGACATTTCTGTGCGCCTGCTGCTTTCTGGGTGTCTTTCCTGCCCGACAACTACCGGAAACTGAGGCCGGACGGCGTCTGGATTCATGATCTGCCCTATTGGTCAAACGCCCTGTCGGCCGAGGTTGGCGGAAACGGGGGCGATTTGTTGATCAAGTATGACCGATATCGACAAACGTGATGGCGGAGTAAGCGATCTCATCTGCCGCGGTAGGCGACCGCAAATCTGTCACCCCTGCGCGGATCGCTTCGCTCAAGACGGCGCCAAGGCGCCATACCAAAATATGGGAGCGAGACTTGGCGCATCACGCGTCCCGATTGCGGCGGCGCCTTTACGGACGCCAACGAGCATCGCGGCAGTCGCGCGACGCTTTTGGAGACGACGCCGTTCGCCGACCAATAGTCGCGGGCCGTCGCAGGCGAACAGATTGTCGAGCGATATCTCGCCCACCGAAAACGCGACGAACATTCCTCGATCGCCATCCTGCAGCTGCTCCTGGTTCAGACCTGGAAGCCCACCGCCGGCGATCTCGAACGTCCCGCCGTCGGACAGGTTTTGGGCACGCTCTTTCCGGATTTTGATGCGCGCGCGCGGCCCATCAAACGGCGCGTCACGCATGCGGCGATCGCCGCGCTTCCGATAGAGTTTCGACCAGCGCTCCTCGCGGGGCTCGCGCGCGTTGAGGCCGATCCGGCGGTGCTCCACGATTTACGAAAAGCGACGCTTCTGCGAGGCCAACGCAACTTCGATAAATTCTGCCGTGAGGCGAAATTCGAACTGCCAGAGGCCGCTGCCTCAAGCCATCAATAGTGAGAATTTTGCCGGACCAAATTCTCACTATTGATGGATATTGCCGGAAATATTTTCAAATTCTCACACCAGGTTGGCCCCTGACAACGTCGGTGGGGATATGCTTCTTCCGGTCCCACTCGATGTTCTTCAACCTCCCGCCCTCCCTGAAACGGGGGAGAGGACAAAAGTGTACGACTGTCCAGCCGCTGCCAGCGTTGACGACTATTGCCGTTCTCAATTCACACGATCACCGCCGTTTCGGGCCAATTGCCGCCGGGATGTCCCGCCCGGCGCCGGCCGGAAGTGTCAGGAGAGGCCGAGATTCATGCCCGTCTCGCGGTCGAAGGTCAGCACCTTTTCGGGCTTCCAGCCGAACCGGACCACCTCGTCACGGGTGACTTTCGTGCCCGCGGGAACCGTCGCGTGCAACCGCGTTTCGCCCATGTCAAGCGCGAGGATCTTGATGACCCCCTGATCCTCGATGTCGAAGACGCGCGCCTCCGCCGGGGCGCCGGGCTCCAGCACCAGGTTCTCTGGCCGAACCCCGAAAACCCGGGCAGTCTCGGTGCCGTTCGCCGCCTGCACCGGCAGGGCGAAGCCGTTTACCTCGGCCCGGCCGCTGGCAAGCCGGCCTTCGATCAGGTTCATCGGCGGCGAGCCGACCGACCGCGCAACAAAGGTGTTCACCGGCCGCTCGTAGATGTCGGACGGCGTGCCGACCTGCACCAGCCGGCCGGAGCGGAGCACGCCGATCTTGTCGCCCATCGACATCGCCTCAACCTGATCATGGGTCACGTATAGGAACGTCGCGCCCAGATTCCGATGCAGGCTTTTCAGTTCCACGCGCAGCGTTTCGCGCAGCTTGGCGTCGAGCGCCGAGAGCGGTTCATCCATCAAAAACACCGCCGGGTCGCGCACGATAGCGCGGCCAATCGACACGCGCTGCATCTCGCCGCCCGACAGGCGTTCAACCTTGCGGTCCAAAAGCGGCGTGATCTGCAAGGTGCGCGCGGCCTGTTCGACCCGTCTTGCGATCTGATCGGCAGTCAGGCCGCGGATCTTCAGAGGAAATTCCAGATTTCCCCGCACGGTCAGGCGCGGATAAAGCGAA
>JAYVXQ010000041.1:0-2649 GCA_043785025.1 Acetobacteraceae bacterium | reverse complement strand
TGGTATGGCGCGCCGGGTTGGCGGGCGGCGGCGCGCGAAACCAATAAGGATACCGACGGCCGTTGGCCCATCGAAGATGGGTCAACATTAAGGGCCGTTGGTACTAGAGCATTATCCGATCAGGTTGGCAAACCTGGGCGGATGAAAATGCTCGCCAAAACAAAGAAGTAGAGCGGTATCCGTGAGCCAAGGCGAACGGATACCGCTCTAACGCCTCACCCTGAGGCGGTCGCATTTCAGGTCTGATTCTGGACCGGTGTCACGCCGTCCGGCACGGGCACCCATCCCTGCGCGCTTTTCATCCACACGAAGGACGACGGCCGCAGCCAGCTCGTGTCATCCAGCGTGCCCGGTTTCAGCACCAGAACGCCCGCGGCGTATTTCGGAATATGGTAGAGGCGCACACCGCAGTCCGGGCAGAACACGCCGGTGTTTTCAGCGCCGCTGTCAGCGATGCGGGTGAAGCGTTTGGTCGGTCCGGTCACGGTGAAATCGTCGGTTTTCACCATCATCGACATGCCAAAGGCGCTGCCGGACTGACGCTGGCATTCCTTGCAGTGGCAGGCGACGAGGCGCACCGGCTCGGAGGTCAGGGTGTAGCGGACGGCGCCGCATTGGCAGCCGCCAGTGTGGATTTTGGACATGTCGTCACCTTTCAGGGTCATCCCATCACGGTCCAGCTTCGCGCGCCGTGCACGAGGTAGCGGTGCATGCGCGTGCCATCCCAGCCGTAGCGGAACTGGCGCGCCTGGAGCACGGGCGGTTCGATGCAATCGGGCCAGAACACGGCCATCGCCTGTCCCCTGGGATACCGCACGCTGGGGTAGAGCACGCCGTCCGCGCCCGCCTGGCGCATGGCGCGTCCGAAGATTTGTCCGGCGGTCCAATCGTTGGGGTTGAGCAACTCTGGCGCTGTTCCGTCCGCGAGATCGCCGTGCACGGCGCAGACCAGTTCCCGGAAATCGGCGTCCGCCGCGGGCTGGTTCGTCGCGGCCATGAAACGGGCGAAGTGATGCGCGGTTTCGGCCAAAGCCACCTCGAAACGATCGCCGCAATACCAGACGCCATACGATCCGTCGGAGAAACGATTGGGCCGATCGCGGGAGGCGTGGGTGAACGCGCCCATGATCAGGGAGGCTCCCATTAGTAAGGCGTTGGCCCCCTCGATCCGGCGATGCGGCGGCACGAGGCCGAGATCGCCGATGGCGTCGAGCACGCGGGGGTTGGTGCGCGCCTCGGCCGCCGTCAGCGCGGCCCAATCGGCGGCGGGTGCGATGTCGTCGAACAGGTCGACCGGCGGGTAGATGGTGCGGATGATCCGGTGCGACGAAGACCAGCGTGTCGGGGCCCGCGCGGGCGTCACCACCCCGCGCGTTCCGCGTCCAAATAGGCGCGGACGGCGGCGAGATTGGTGGGGGCACCTTGCAGCATCCGGTCCAGCGCGCTGTGGCCGCCGAAATCGGCGTTCGGCGCGCGCACCCAGGCATAGCCATGGGCTGGGTTGGTGAACATGTAGCGCAGGGCTTTGTGAATGCCCAACAGGGTGCCCAACCGAAAGACGGTGTCGGCCGGTAGGGCCGCGATGTCGCCTTTGCGCCAGCGCTGGAACGTCCGCTCCGACGGGTCGCCCAACAGACGGCGGGATTCGCCCTGGGTTAGGCGCCAGCGCTCGAACAGGGTCAGCACGGCGCGGAGCATGGCGGTGGCGTCGGGATGCACGGCATCGAACGATGAGGAGAGGGCCGGGATCATGATCTGGGTATATGGGGCGTCCGCCAATTGGCGTCAAGATTTTCCATGACGCCAATTGGCGGTATGGTTAGACTAGGTCTTTCACCGCGTCCTGGAAGCTTTTGATGGCGGCGAGATGCTCCTTCGCCGATTTCCCGGCAATGCGCTTGTGGTGGCCGGTGGCATAGGTCGTGTGCGCGGTGATGTGGGTGACGCCGGCGTTTTTCCAGAACGTGAATTCGCGGCGCCAGGCGTCGGGATCGGCGTTACCGAGGGAGGTCCAGACCTCGATGCCGACCTCCTCCGGCTTGCGCCCGGCGGCGATGGTCAGCGCGCGCAGTTTGGCGAAGGCGGCGAGCGCCGTGTCGTCGGCGGGGTACGCCAGCGGCATCCAGCCGTCGCCCCATTTCGCGGTCCGTTCCAGAGTCGCATCGACATGGCCGCCGAACCAGACGGGCACGCGGCCTGATTTCGGGCGCGGATTGATCCCGGAATCGTCGATCGTGTGATACTTGCCTTTGAAGTCGACATGCGGATTGGCCCACAGGGCTTGCATGACCTGAACCTGCTCCTCGGACCGTTTGCCGCGGTTGTGAAAGTTCTCGTTGAGGCCCGTGAACTCCAGTTCGTTCCAGCCGACGCCGATGCCGAGACGCAGCCGCCCGTTCGACAGTTCGTCGAGGCTGGCGGCCTGTTTCGCGACCAGAGTGGCCTGGCGTTGGGCGAGGATCAGCACGCCGGGCGCGAAGCCGATCTTATCGGTGCAGCCGGCGATGAAGCTGAACAGCACGAACGGATCGTGATAGGCGGTGACCGAGGTGCCGACGCGCTTCTTGTCCTTGTGGCCCTCGGGGTTGCCGCCGAGAACGTGATCGGGGGCCTGGATGTAATCGAAGCCGAGAGCCTCCAGGGTTTGCG
>JAYVXQ010000040.1:0-8748 GCA_043785025.1 Acetobacteraceae bacterium | reverse complement strand
CGCAGGTGTTGAGTTTGACGCCGCGAATGGTGACGGCGGACGGGGCGGCGATCGCGAAATTGTCGCCAAATTTTTTGTTTTCTCAAATTATCACGGCGGCGCAGGCGGGGGTGTCGCTGGTATTGGACACGCGGTTCAGCAATTTCACCGTGGAGGATTCTTTCGCCAACGTCATGGCGAATCTGACGGGGATCACGGCGCTGATCAAAACCGGTTCGGTGACGAAGGTGCGGTTTTTCGAATCGGCGCCCGATGTCGTGTTGTCGGCGGCGCAATTGTCACAATCGGCGTATGTACTGGGCCTGGCGTACGAGGAAACCTATGCCCTTACTTTGACCGACGCGGGTACGCCGGTGGTGACATTGTCCGCGGATCAGTTGGCCAGTTCCAATGTGCGCAGCCTGGTGCTGAACCACATCCTCGGACCGTTCCAGTTGGTGGTGACGGGGGCGATCAGCGCGAGCCTGGCCTCGACGATCGTTTTGGAAAATAATCGGGTTCTGACGAGCCTGTCGAGCGTCCGGATCGCGGATACCGGGGGCAATATCGGGGCGAATATCAGCGCGCTGCAGACGCTGGCGGCGCGCGGGGTGGTGGTGTCCATCGATACGATGGGGGGTGGGACGGCGAATTTAAATATCAGCACGGCGGCGGCGAACGCGGCGCCGGCGGCGTTGGCGAAAATAGCCAATCCGTTCGTGGTGACGGCGGCGACCGCTGTCGGGGCGTCGTTCTCGGCCTCTGGGTTGCTGGCGGCTTTGGCCACTCCTGGTCTTGAGCAGCAGGCGGTGGCGGGAACATTGGGCACGGTCACGCTGACCGACGCGGGCACGCCGGTGTTGACGCTGTCGGCGGCTTTGCTGAGCGCGAATTACGAGGTATTCGCGCGGATCGGCTCGCCGTACACGATCGCGCTGAGCGATGGCGGGACACCGGTCGTGGCGTTGCGGGCGTTCCAGGTGACGACGACGGGAAACCTGGCGGTTTTGGGAAAGATCACGAGCCCGTTTCAGTTCACCATCACTGGCGATCTGACGGCGTTTCAGGCGCCTTCGGTGGCGGCGAGCGCGGCGTTCAGTCATTTGGCGGGCACGGTTTCGTTTCTGGATTTCGGCAATAATTTCAGCAATAATTTTTCGGCCAATATCGGTCCGATCGAAACGATCGCGCAGGCCGGACATCTGGGCGCGATCACGTTTTACACCGCGGGCGTGACCGTGCCGTTGACGACGGCGCAGATCTCCGGTGACGCGGACGTGATCGCGGCCATCACGACGCCGTTCAACCTATCGGTCGTGACGACGGCGGCGGCGGCGGCGTCGGTGGTGTTAAGCGCGCGGTTAAACTCGGTCACGGTGCAGGACAGTTTGTCGAATGTGCTGGCCAATCTCGCGGCGTTGGAGCCTTTGGCGGCGTCGGGGCGGTTGGCGGGGATTTCGTTGACGGGGACGGCGCCGTTCGCGATCAGCGTGTCGGCGGCGAGTTTTGGCGCCAATGCGGATGTGCTGCGGCTGTTGGCGAATCCGTTGGCTCAGGCGGCGAATTCCGGGGCGGTGACGATCGCGCTGACGGACGCGGGCACGCCGTTGATCACGTTGCGGAACTGGCAGGTTCCCGGAAACTCGTCGATCACGACTTTGTTGGGAAAGATTTCGACGCCGTATTCCCTGACGGTGAATGGACCGATCCGTCCGGCGACGGCGGCGATTTTGGCGGCGAGCACGCCGGTGGTGAATGCGCTGGCGGCGGGCGCGCTGACCATTCGGGATTTTCCGGATAATTTTCAGGCGTCGTTGGCGTCGCTTCTGACGCTCGCGAACGCGGGGAAGATCGCGGCGATCGACACGCGGCAGGCGGGGGTGCCGCCGTTTTCTTTGACGCCGGCGCAGGCGGTGACCTATGCTTCGTTGTTGCCGTTGATCAACGACCCAATTTTGTTGGTGCAGACGACGACGGTTGCGGGGTTGGCGGCGTCGACGACTCCGTCCGCGGGGTTCGCGGGGTTCGAGGTGCAGGATAGCGTCGCCAATGTCATGGCCAATCTGGCTTTGCTCGATCCGTTGGCGGGTTCAGGGAAAATCGCGCGGTTGCAGTTTACCGATGTCGCGCCCAGGATTTTGACTTCGGCGGCGAGTATTATGGCGGGGGCGAATATTCTGGGGCAGGAGGATCTGTCGCCCATTCCGGTGGTGTTGACCGATGGCGGGACACCAACGATCGCGTTGCCGGGCTATCAATTGAACTATGATATGCGGAACAATATTCTCGATTCGATCGCGGGTCCATGGAGTTTGGCGATCGCGGGGGTCGCGACGCCGTCTTCGTTGGCGGTCATCGTCGAGGAAAAAAATGGCGTGCTGGCGCATCTCGCCGGTGGGATTCAGGTCGCGGATTATAGTTACAATATCGCGCAATATTTGGATCAACTGCAATATCTGACGGGATTGGGCAAGATCGCCGGCATCACGTTGCTGGATGGTGGGACGCCGGTGTTATCGATTTCGTTGCAGCAGAGTTTGCAGGATACGGGCGCCCTCGCGGCGATCGCCGGTCTTTATACGCTGTCGGTGCCACCGCCGCCCGCGGCCTCGGTGGTGAATTCGGGCGCGGGATCGTTCGTACATGCGTATTTTCCCACGAACACGGTGCGCGAAACGATTTCGCAGTACGCGGGGGGCAATGCCAGCGGCGCGGTGGTGTCGAATATCGTCGATAACCTGGACGGGACATCGCTGATTTACGCATATAATCCAACGCCCACGGTGAAGCAGACGACGCAACAATGGAGCAGTACGGATGTGGCGTCGGGCGCCCCGGCGGGGACCCAGATATCCACGGTTGTGAACAATAACGATGGGTCGTCGCTGCTTTACGCTTATGCTCCGACCAACACGGTGAAACAGACGGCCGAGCGTTGGAGTGCGACCAATGCGGCGAACGGCGCGCCGGCGGGCAGCCGCGAATCCAACGTCATCAACAACACCGATGGTACGACGCTGGTTTATGCCTATAACCCCTCGGCCTCGGTGACGCAGACAACGACGAAATTCAGCGGGACGGATCCCACGAACGGCGCCTCGGCGGGCAGTCAGGTTTCGGCGGTGGTCGATAATGTCAGCGGGGGAGCCATCGTTTACGCGTTTAACCCGACGCCATCCGTGCTGCTGACGGCGTCGTTCTATCCGGCTTATGACGCGAAGACCGGCGCGCCTCTGGGGGTCAAGAGCAGCGATTTGCTGAACTATGTCAGTGGACAATCCTCGATCACCAGCTATGGCGCGAACGGGATCAGTTTCACGGTGTATTACAGCGGGGCGGACGGCACGGGCGCGATCATTCCGGCTTTGGGGGTGTTCAGCGGGGCGGGGGTGTTCAGCGGGGCGGGCTCGGCGTTGATCGCGCCCGATGTCATCGTGATTTCCGGCGCCGATCGGGTGGCCGGTCCGGGGGTTGGCGATCACAGGATCCAGTTCGCGGCGGGTGCCGTTGATGACAGCGTCGCGCCGCTTCTGGCCTCAGTCGGAGGGTTCGACACCTTGGCCGGGGACCGGATGGATGCGCACGCGTTGTTCGCGGCGGCCGGTGCCGATGTCACGGCCGCTGTGTTCCGGATCGACCGGTTCGTATCCGGGGCGAACCGGGAAGGGACAACGGAGGTTCCGTTCGATCCGATGGGCTGGGGAGGCAAGGCGGTCCCGGTGGCGACATTGACCGTGGATCTCGCCGGGGACCAGGCTGTGGCGGCTCCGCTTGCGACGGCCTGGACGGTGGCGTAGCGCGAGTCGCGCCGGTTGGGGTTTTTCAGCGACCGGCTCATGCGCCGCCAGACCGCGATTTGGGGTCGTCATCTTGTTCGCGGGAAGCCGCGCGGATAGGTTGCCGCGCCGGTTCTCCGAACCATCCGATGCCACCGCGGCAAACCATGCGCCGCGGGCAGATCACAGGGATCGCATGTCACACGCTCCAATATACAAGCGCGTTTTGCTCAAACTCTCGGGCGAGGCGCTGATGGGCCCGCGGGAGTATGGGCTGGACGCCGACACGGTCGCGGCGATCGCGCGGGATATCGGCGTGGTCGTGAAGATGGGCGTCGAGGTGTGCGTGGTCATTGGCGGGGGCAATATTTTCCGGGGCGTGTCGGGCGCGGCGAAAGGGATGGACCGGGCGCAGGCGGATTACATGGGGATGCTGGCGACGGTGATGAACGCGCTGGCGGTGCAGAACGCGCTGGAGCGGGCGGAGATCCCGACGCGGGTGCAGTCGGCGATCCCGATGGCGTCGGTGTGCGAGCCGTATATCAGGCGGCGTGCTGAGCGGCACATGGAGAAGGGCCGGGTAGTGATTTTCGGCGCGGGCACCGGCAATCCGTATTTCACGACGGACACGGCCGCTGCGTTGCGGTCGGCGGAGATGCGGTGCGACGCGCTGCTGAAGGGCACGCAGGTGGACGGGGTTTACTCGGCGGATCCGCGCAAGGACCCGAACGCGACCCGGTATGAGGAACTGACCTATCACGAGGTTCTGGCGCGGGATTTACAGGTCATGGACGCCGCCGCCATCAGCCTGTCGCGGGAGAACAAGCTGCCGATTATCGTGTTCAATATCCACGCCGCCGGGGCGTTCGCGCAGGTGATGCGGGGGGACGGGAAGTTTACCAGGATTGTCGAGGCGGCCCCGTTCAGGTTGTGAAGGGTCCGAATCCTGAAGGGTACGGGCTCGTGAAAGGTCTGAACCCTGAAGGGTTCGGGCTGGGATTATATTTGAGATTGGCCGCGTGCCCTTGGCGCGGGCCGATAACGGGCATACTGAGCCGCGGGGAAAGGGAGGCAAGGGCATGGCCGCCGATGTGAAGGTTCTGAAAGACGATTTGGCGCGCCGGATGGATGGCGCCATGGAGACGCTGCGCCGTGAGTTCGCGGGCCTGCGCACCGGACGGGCGCATCCGGGCCTGCTGGAGCCGGTAAAGGTGATCGCCTATGGGCAGGAGATGCCGCTCAATCAGGTCGGCACGATCGGCGCGCCTGAGGCGCGGATGCTGACGGTGCAGGTGTGGGACAAATCGATGATCACCTCGGTCGAGAAAGCCATCCGCGAATCGGGCCTCGGTCTCAATCCGCAGACGGATGGGATGATGGTGCGGGTCCCGATCCCGCAATTGACGACCGAGCGGCGGGCTGAACTGGCGAAGATGGCGAATAAATACGCTGAAGGGGCCAAAATTTCGGTCCGCGGCGTGCGCCGTGACGGGATGGAACAGATCAAGGGCTTCGAGAAGAAGCATGAAATTGGCGAGGATCTCGCCAAGACCTGGTCTGACGAGGTGCAGAAACTCACCGACCAATACGTGAAAAAGGTCGACGAGAGCCTCGCGGACAAGGAAAAGGATATCAAGCAGGTCTGAGATCGCCAGAATATTGTCTTCCTCCCGTCCCATCGTTCAGCGCCAGGTTCAGGCGGACCCCACGGGTTCCGTCAGCGCGTCCCCATCTCCAGCGTCCGCCGGGTCGCCTCCGGTGCATGTCGCCATCATCATGGATGGCAATGGGCGGTGGGCGTCGGCGCGGCATTTGCCACGAATCGCGGGTCATCGGGAGGGCGCGCGGGCGGTGCGCCGCGCGATTGAGGCGGCGATCGCTCAGGGGGTTGGGTGGCTGACGATCTATGCGTTCAGCAGCGAGAACTGGCGGCGTCCGGCCGAGGAAGTGTTGGATCTGACCGGTTTGCTGCGGCAATATTTGCGCAGTGAAATCGCGGAACTGAAGTCCAACGGGATCCGGCTGCGCTTCATCGGCGATCGCGGGCGGTTCGATCAGGGCATACAATCGGATTTGCGCAACGCCGAGCGGGATACGCGGACCAATACCCGACTGAACCTGACGATTGCTTTGTCCTATGGCGCGCGGGCCGAAATTGTCGCCGCCGCCGCGGCCGCGGCACGGGCGATGCGGGATGGGACGCTGGATCCGGCGGCTCTGGATGAGGAGCGTTTCGCGGGGTTCCTCGCCACGTCGGATATGCCGGATCCGGACATGGTGATCCGCACCTCGGGCGAACGGCGGTTGTCGAATTTCCTGTTGTGGCAGGCGGCGTATGCCGAGCTGGTGTTTCTGGACGTGCTGTGGCCGGATTTCTCGGCCGAGCATTTCGCCGCCGCGCTGGTGGAATACGCGGGCCGGGAGCGGCGTTTTGGCGCGCGTCCTGGCTGAGGGTTCGCCCCGTTGGAACGATCTGACCCTTCGGGTCCTCTCCGCGCTGGTGTTGCTGCCGGTGGCGGTGTTTTGCGTGTGGTCCGGCGGTTTTTGGTTCGTGACACTCGTGCTGCTGGCGGTTGTTGGCATGGCGGTGGAATGGGCGGCGATGTGCGGCGGGCGGCCATTTGTGTTGGCGGCGGGCCTGGTGGTGGCGGTGGGGCTGGCGGCCTGGGGGGCGCCGGTCGCGGGATTGGCGGTGCTGGTGGCGGGGACGGTGATCGTTCCGATGCTTCGGATAGGCGATTGGCCGTTGGCGGCGGGGTTTCCGTATCTCGGTTTGGCCGGCGTCGCGCTGGTCTGGCTGCGCGATGGGGCGGCGGGCTGGCCGAATACTCTGTTCATTCTGGTCATTATTTGGGGCAGCGATATCGGCGCGTATATGATGGGGCGGCTGATGGGCGGGCCGAAGCTCGCGCCCGCGATCTCGCCGGGAAAGACCGTTTCGGGGGCGGTCGGCGGGCTGGTGACGGCGAGCCTCGCGGGACTCGCGGTCGCGGCTTGCTTTTCCTCGGATTTTTCGTCATCGCGTGTCATAGTACTGACATGCGGGCTTGGCGTGGTTTCGCAGGCGGGGGACTTGTTGGAAAGCGCGTTGAAACGGCATTTTGGGGTTAAAGATTCCGGCGCTCTGATTCCAGGTCATGGCGGCCTGTTGGATCGGCTCGATGCGTTGCTGGCGGTGGCTCCGGCCGCCGCGGGCCTGGCACTGGTGGTCGAACAAGGAGGTGTTCTGTGGCGATGAGCCCGCGAACCGGAAATCACACCGTTCCTGACGGGCCGCGATCGGTCACCGTACTGGGCTCGACCGGCAGTGTGGGGACGCAGACGCTCGATCTGCTGATGGCGGCGCCGGCGGGGTCGTTTACCGTCAGCGCGCTGGTGGCGGGCCGTAACGCGGCGTTGCTGGCGGAGCAGGCGATCCGGTTGAAGGCGGGATTCGCGGTGGTGGCGGATGCCTCGGCGTACGCGGCATTGCGGGACGCGCTGGCGGGCAGCGGAATCGCCTGCGGCGCGGGTCCTGAGGCGGTGGTCGAGGCGGCGGCGCGGGCGGCCGATTGGACCATGTCGGCGATCACCGGGGCGGCGGGGCTGGCGCCGACATTGGCGGCGATCCAGCGCGGGCGTTTCGTGGCGCTGGCCAATAAAGAGGCTTTGGTGTGCGCGGGCGAGGTGATGCTGCGCGCGGTGGCGGCGGCCGGGGCGACCTTATTACCCGTCGATTCCGAGCATAACGCGATTTTCCAGTCGATGGCGGATGGCAACCATGGCGCGATCGAGCGGATCGTGCTGACCGCCTCGGGCGGGCCGTTCCGGACGGCCTCGCTGGAGGAGATGGCGCGGGCGACGGTGGAGACGGCTTTGCGGCATCCGGTGTGGTCGATGGGCGCGAAGATCAGCATCGATTCCGCGACAATGATGAACAAGGGCCTGGAATTGATCGAGGCGGCGCGGCTGTTCGGTCTGGATGAAAGCCAGATCGACGTGCTGGTGCATCCGCAATCGGTGATCCATGGCATGGTTTGTTACCATGACGGGTCGGTGATGGCGCAGTTGGGCTCGCCGGACATGCGGATCCCGATCGCGCATACTCTGGCGTGGCCGCGACGGATGGCGACGACGTCGCCCCGGTTGGATTTGGCGGCGATTGGGCGGTTGGAGTTTGAGCCGCCGGATCCGGCGAAGTTTCCGGCGCTGCGGCTCTGCCGGGATGCGCTGCGGGCGGGGGGCGGGCGGCCGGCGATTTTGAACGCGGCGAACGAGATCGCGGTTGAAAGCTTTTTGCAACGTAAAATCGGCTTTCTGGATATCGCGCACACGGTTGAGAGGGTGCTTGAGGAATTGGGAACGCCGGAGGCTGGGTCGTTGGAGCAGGTGATCGCGCTGGATGCCGAGGCTCGCCGTGCCGCGGGCCGGTTCGCCACGGCGCTCGCGGCGTGAGCCGCGGAGCTGAGAGTCTCGGCGTGAGCCGCGGAACTGAGAGTCGCGGCGTGAGCCGCGGAACTGAGAGTCGCGGCGTGAGCCGCGGGTTTGGGAGCCCGCCGGGTGAGTTCCCCGTGGTCTCGGAGTCGGAAAGGCTTTTACCATGCAGTTCGCGGAGAGCCACGAAGCACCACGGACGAGGATATCAGCGTGACCCGTGCCGCGTTGACGGAACGATCTTGGTGCACCTGGGTTTTGGGACGTTCTGGGATCCTCGGCCCACGGGAATGTTCCGGATGGACACTGAGGGTCGCGGAGTCGCGGATCGGTCAGGCGCGCCGCGTCGTTTTCGTCCGGTGACAAAGCGCGCCGCCATCCCCATTTGCCGATCCACGATGCTGGCCATCCCGTCCGATCCGGACGTTGGGTGCTCATCAACCTGAGTTGAAAAGAGAATACGGTCTATGGTCCCCGATCTGCTGCGCACCGTGGTTTCGTTCATCGTGGTTCTTGGTGTCCTCGTGTTCTTTCACGAGTTGGGGCATTACGCCGCCGCGCGCTGGCGTGGGGTGTATGT
>JAYVXQ010000039.1:0-8755 GCA_043785025.1 Acetobacteraceae bacterium | reverse complement strand
GATGACGCGGATCCGGGGTCCCGTGGGGATGAATATCGGCGCGGTGACGGCGTCGGAAATCGGCGCCTCGATCATCGCGGAAATCATCGCAATTCGGCGCGGCGCTCCGTTACAGGTGAAATCCGGCTCATGAAATTTGGCTCCATGCCGCTGGATCACGCGCGCGGCGGCATCATGGCGCACAGCCAGCGGGTCGGGGAAACGATGATCCGCAAGGGCGCGCGTCTGGACGACGCCGCCATCGACGCGTTGCGCGCCGCGGGTCGCGAGCAGGTGATTTGCGCGTTGCTGGAACCGGGCGACGTGCCGGAGGATATCGCCGCCGACCGGCTTGCCACACCCCTGGTCTCGCCGTTGATCGCGCGGTCGCGGGCGGCCACCGGGCGGGTGAATTTGCTGGCCGAAGTGCCGGGATTGTTGCGCATTCATACCGGGATGATCGATCAGTTGAACTCGATCGATGAGGCGCTGACGATCGGCACGCTGCCGGATTACGCGGTGGTGGCGCCGAAGGATTTGATCGCGACGATCAAGATCATTCCGTTCTCGGTGCCGGGCACCGTGCTGATGGTGGCGGAAGCGCTGGCGCGGCAGAACGGATCGCCGTTGACGCTGCATCCGTTCCGGCATCTGAAGGTCGGCCTGGTGGCCACGCAATTGCCGGGGTTGAAGGACAGCACGACGGAAAAAACCATCGAGGTGACGGAGGAGCGGATTTCTCGCCTGACCGGATCGCTGTTGCCGCCGGTACGCTGCGCGCATGACGAGGAAGCGGTGGCGCGCGCGCTGAATGGTTTGATCGCAATGGGGGCGGATTTGCTGCTGGTGGTCGGCGCCTCGGCGGTGCTGGACCGGCGCGACGTGGGGCCCGCGGGGATCGTGCGCGCGGGCGGGGACATCGTGCATTTCGGCATGCCGGTCGATCCCGGCAATTTGATTTGCGTGGGGCGGATCGGCGAGCGGCCGGCCTTGGTGCTGCCGGGATGCGCGCGCAGTCCGAAACTGAATGGCATCGACTTCATTCTGACGCGGCTGTTCGCGGGGTTGAAGGTCACCGGTCCGCAAATCATGAAAATGGGCGTGGGCGGGCTGTTGAAGGAGTTCGATAACCGCCCGATGCCACGCGAGAAAGCGCCGGCGACTCCGCGGTCGGGGGCCGCGCCTCGCAGCGCGCCGACCATCGCCGCCATCGTCATGGCGGCGGGACGCTCGCGGCGGATGGCGCCGCATAACAAGTTGCTGGTGGCGGATAAGGCCGGCAAAACGATGATCGCGCGGGTCGTGGACAATGTCCTGTCGTCGAATGCGCGGCCGATCCTGGTGGTCACGGGCCATATGCATGAGCAGATCGAGCATGCTCTGGCGGGAAGGCCGGTGCGGTATGTGCACGCCGAGGATTTCTCCAAGGGTCTGGCGGAAAGTTTGAAGGCGGGTATCGCGGCGGTGCCGGCCGAATGCGCCGGGGCCGTGGTGTGTCTGGGCGATATGCCGCTGGTCACTGGGCGGATGATCGACCGGTTATTGTCGGTCTATGACCCCGAGGAAGGGCGCGCGATCGTGCTGCCGACGTTCCGCGGCAAGCAGGGCAATCCGATGATCTGGGACCGGCGGTATTTCGCCGAGATCCTGGCGATCACCGGGGATTCCGGGGCTCGGTTTTTGGTCGGCAAGCACGCCGACCGGGTGGCCGAGGTGGAGATGGCGGATGACGCGGTGCTGCGCGATTTCGATACCACCGATAGTTTGTCGACGCTGCCGCCGAAGCTGCGGCCAGAAGGAATGAAATAGGGGCAGTTCCGCGTCTCAGGGGTTTTCCAGAATGGTCAGGATTTGTTGCCGCAAAGTCGGAAGATCGTTCTTCACCGTGTTCCAGACCACGCGGGGGCTGACCGAAAAATAGGCGTGAACCACGAAATTTCGCATCGCGCGCATATCCGCCCATGGAATTTCGCCATGCGCGGCCAGAAGTTCCGGCGCGACGCGTCGCAGACCCGCGGCGGCCTCGCCAATGATCGCGATATTGTGGAGCACCGCGTCCTGATCGCGGCGACTCGCCTCAAACGCCGTCACGTTATCGAGCGGCTCCAAATACGATGTCGCGCGCTCAATCGCTTCAATGATGTGGTCGAGATAATCTTCCGCCCGTTCAGGTTTTTTCACAACGGCTCGGCCTCGAACAGAACGCGATCCCGCGCTGCCTCGCGCAGCCCGTCGGAGGTCAGAACGTCGACCGTCACGCCCATTAAGGCCTCGGCGCCGGTTTTCAACCGCGCGAGCGTGAACAACGTCGTATCGTCCGATGGATCGACCAGTAGATCGAGATCGCTGTCTTCAGTGTCGGTCCCGTTTACCGTCGAGCCAAAAATTCTGGGCTGCTTCAAGTGAAGCCGGGCCACGAGCGCACGCAACCCGGCTCGATGGATCAAAAGCGCCTGAGATGGTCTCATGAGACTTTCTTATGCGAAAATCGCCGAAAAATCAATCTTCGGCGTCCCCCTGGTGATTTCGCCGGCTCCGTCGGTTCAGCCGAAACGGTTGACCTTTTCCGGGACGGGATTCATTCATGCGGGATCGCACGGCGCGTTCAACCCAGCAGGCCCCCTCATGCCCATCCGCGAAGCCGATCCCTGGCGTCTGCAATATTTCGAGCGGGATCCCTGCCCCGGCGATGTGCTGATCTCCACCGACGATCCGGATTCCTGGACCTGGTATCCGGAGCATCGCTGGATCTATGACAAAATGGCGGTCGCTCTGTCGCAGGGGTTGGACGCGGCGCCGCATGGCGTGATGCCGCCTTCGTTTCCGGTGTTTTCCAAGCCGATCACCAATTTGCGCGGCATGGGGACTGGCAGCCAGGTCCTCGCGAACGAGGCGGCCTATCACGCCAACCTCACAGCCGGACATTTTTGGTGCACGCTGTTGAGCGGGGCGCATGTGTCCTCGGATGTGGCGCTCGTCGATGGCGCGGCGCGCTGGTGGCGGCATACCGAGGGGGCAACGACCGCGGGCGGCACCTTCGATCACTGGCGCATCCACGCCGCGGCGATGCCCGCGGTCGAGGCCTGGTGCGGCGCATGGGCCGCGCGGCATCTGCGGGGCTATACCGGCATGGTGAATTTCGAAACGATCGGCGGACGGATCATCGAGGCGCATTTGCGCTTCGCCGATCAATGGCCAGATCTATACGGCGCGGGCTGGGTGCCCGCGTTGATCGAACTGTACGCCGAGGGCGACTGGCGCTTCGCCGACGCGGATCGCGCGGATGGGTTCAGCGTCGTGCTGTTCCTGCCGCATGGGCCGCGTTATCGCCATCCCTCGCTTGCGGCCGTCGCGGCGGCGCGCGCGATGGCGGGCGTGTCCAGCGTGCAGATCACCTTTCATGAGGACAAGGACCCCGCGCATCACGCGATGCCGCCCGGCGGCTTCCGGGTCGCGATCGTGAACGCGCGGTCGCTGGCGGCGGGACAGGCCGGACGGGAGATGTTGCGGCGGGCGATTTTGGCGGCGTCCGGAATTCAGGATGGACCGATCTCGATGCGTTAACGGATCCTTCATCATTATCAACGATGAAGGAGCGTATCATGCGCCGTTTCGTTCTCACCGCCGTCGTGACTTTGCTGCTGCCCGCCGCCGCGGGGGCGCAATCGCTGACGCGCGGGCAGTATATCGTGGAGCGCGTGGGGATGTGTAACGGCTGGCACACGCCGCGCGACGGCACCGGGCAGTTGATACCGGGGAAATCTCCGCACGGGGCGCGGATCGGCTTCCGGCCGATCAATCCGATGCCTTTCTCGGAACACGCGCCGCCGCTCGCGGGACTGCCGGGTCATGACACGCCGGCGCGAATGGTCACGTTCCTGGAAACCGGCAAGCGGCCCGATGGGTCGTTGCCGAAGCCGCCGATGCCGCCTTACCGGCTGTCGCGCGAGGATGCCATGGCGGTGACCGCGTATCTGAAAACCTTGAAACGCGAGTGAGGGTGAATTGCGCGGCTGGTGGCTGATTCTGTTTCTGCTGACGGCCACCGCGGCGCATGCCGGGGAGCTGAAATTCGCGACCTGGAACCTGAACTGGCTGACGTTCCGCGACGCCGGCCTGCCGGAAAACGTCAAACTGCGCGAAGCCGAGGACTGGGAAACCTTGCGCGGCTATGCCATCGCGCTGGACGCCGATATCGTCGCGATCCAGGAAGTCGATGGACCCGATGCCGCCGCGCGGGTGTTTCCGCCCGATCGCTATGTCCTGCATATGACCGGCGACCGGGTGATCCAACGGGTTGGGTTCGCGGTGCGGCGCGGGATCGCCTTCGACATCAATCCCGACGTGCGCGCGATCGCGCTGGAGCCAGGGTCGCGGCTGCGCAGTGGGGCGGATATCACGCTGCGTCTGCCGTCGGGCCCCTTGCGGGTGCTGACCGTGCATTTGAAATCCGGGTGCCAGCGGGCGAGTGTCACCACGCGCGCGCCGCAGCGGGTGTGCCTGACCTTGATCTCGCAGTTCGACGTGGTCGATCAATGGATCGCCGAGCGGCGCGATGAGGGCGTGCCGTTCGTGCTTTTGGGCGACTTCAACCGGGCGATGGAGAAGCGGGAAAAGCTGATCGCCAAGGCGCAAGCCGTCGCGCCGATGATCCGGGTGACCGAGGGGCTCAGCAGCCCATGCTGGAACCTGCGGGACAGCTTCATCGACCATATCCTGGTCGGCGGTCCCGCCCGGGCCTGGATCGTGCCGAACAGCGTGCGGGTGATGACGTATCGGGAGACGGATCCGGTGTTTAAGGAGCGGCTGTCGGATCATTGTCCGGTTTCGGTGCGGCTCGCGGGTCCGGGTTGAGGGCTCCAGCCCAGACCCGCCAGGAGGGCGCCGCCCTCCTGGACCTTCCGCCAAAGGGCATGGCCCTTTGGGATCTATCCATTTTGCTCCCGTGATGAACGAGGGCCAGCGCCGAGGTTGATACGTCATGGATGGCCCTCCTTCATCACGGGAGCAAAACTCACGGGATACAAGGGCTATCGCCCTTGGCGGATGTCCAGAAGGCAGAGCCTTCTGGTGGGGCCCGGGGTGAAACCCCGGTATCTTCCCTCCCGCGACACTGGACAAGACCGCCCACCGGTGGTCATCTCAACCAATAAAAAGCGGCCTGCCCGGAACAGTCCGCACAGGGAGCCACGGAATGAAAACACGTTTCGCGATCGGTTTGGCGGCCGGCCTGATATGGCACTCCGCCGCCGCGCCGGCATGGGCCGCGCCCGCCAATCCCAACGCCACGATCGTGTATTACGACTCCGCGGGGAATATGACGCTCGATCCCGCCGAGCCGCAGAACGGCAGCAGCTATTCCCACGAAACCCTGCTGGCCATCTACGACACCATCATTCGTTTCGATCAGGAGGGAAACCTGACGCCCGGCCTCGCGGAGTCCTGGCGGATGAACGAGGATCTGACGGAACTGACCCTGAACCTGCGCAAAGGCGTGACTTTCCACGACGGCGTGGTGTTCAACGCCGAGGCCGTGAAACGCAATTTTGAGCGTAACGCCGCTTTGGGCGGGCGCGCCGGGAACGCCGTCGCGGATACCGGACGGTTGATCACGAGCATCGAAATCACCGATCCCCACACGATCAAATTGAAATTACGCCAGCCAAGCGGTCAGTTGGAATACCGGTTGGCCTATAACGCGGGCATGATGGTCAGCCCCGAGGGGATCAAGGGCGACGTGTTCGGCGCGACCATGAAAGGCATCGGCGCCGGTCCCTATTTCATCAAATCCTTCGACAGCAACGTCAAAACCGTGATGGCGCGCAACGAAGCCTATTGGGGCGGCACCAAGGACCGGCCGGCGGGATTCGAACATCATTACGTACCCGATTCGCGCGCCCGCTTCAACGCGGTTCGTTCCGGTCAGGCGACCATCTCGCTCATCGAACCGCGCCAGATCCCCGAAGCCAAATCTCTGGGCCTGACGGTGCAAATCGTCGAGAAATCCGCTCTCAGGGACATCTATATCAATCTTTCCCGAGCGGGCCTGAAAGACGTGCGGGTGCGCCGCGCCATCATGCACGCGATCGACCGCGAGGCGCTGGCCGACGCGATGGGTTACGGCAGCGCCAAACCGGCGTATCAACTCTGGGCTCCCAATTCGCCGTATTATATTCCGGAACTGGAACATCGTTATCCGTATGATCCCGCCAAAGCGCGGGCGCTGCTGGCCGAGGCCGGGTTCAAGGACGGGCTGGAAATTACCGATTTGTTACTGAACACCACCGAATACCGGCAAATGGCGGAAGCGCTGCAGGGCATGCTGGCCGAGGTTGGCATCAAGCTGAAATTCGATGTCGTCGACGTCTCGCAATATAATCAGTTCGCCCGCGGAACACCGCGCGGCGACATCATGCTGGCGCGCAATGGCGGGCGCGGAGACGCGATCGAGGGCTTGTTCGCGATCGCGGGCACCGGCGGCGGCGTCAATCCCGGTGGTGCCGCGACACCCCGTATCGATGAATTATTGGAACTGGCCAAACGCCTCGCGCCCGCCGACCCGAAGCGCCTCGCGGCGATGCTGGACATATCGCGCGAAATCTCGGAACAGGTGTCGAATTTTCCGGTCATCACCCGCGCGACGGTTTATGTTTAAAGGCCCAACTGCATCGAGAATTTGCAGCCGTATTTATCCGGCGGGGATGAGCGGTTCAACGACGTGCAGGTCGGCATGAGCTGTGCGACCGCCAACCCGAAATAAATCATCCAGAGCGGTTTCCGATCGCGTTGGCTCACGGAACCCGCTCTGATGACTTGTTTTGGCGAGCATCATCCGACCACGTGGTTCCACCTGGTCGAATGATGCTCTGGGCTTATGTTTTCGCGAGCATCTTTATCCGATCACGTGGTTCCACCTGGTCGAATGATGCTCTGGGCTTATGTTTTCGCGAGCATCTTTATCCGACCACGTGGTTCCACCTGGTCGAATGATGCTCTACCCCGCCGCGACCTCATCCAGATCCCGGCCCCACATTTTTTCAAGCGCATACATCTCTCGCGCGTCCGGCATGAACAAATGCACGACGATGTCGCCGGCGTCGATCAAAACCCAGTCGGAACCGCCGAGACCCTCGATCTGCACCCGCTTGTGACCGGCCTCGCGCAATTTTTCGCGCAGATGTTGCGCCATCGCGGTGATCTGCCGGTCGGCAAGGCCCGAGGCGATCACCATCCGGTCGCAGAACATCGCCTTGTCCGTCAGGTCCAGGGTGACGACATTAACGGCCTTGTCATCCTCCAGGCTGGTGACGATCAGTGCCTGCATGGCATCCAATTGCGACGGCGCCATTTTCACTTTTTTGGCGCGCGCCGGGGCTTTCTTCTTCGCCGGCGCGTCAGCCGGCGGACCGGCGGCCACGGTCTTCTTGCGCGGCGAGCCCAACGGCGCCGCGGTCGCGGGTTTCGCCGCCCGCTTGCGGGGTTTGGGCGTATGGCGCGCGGGTGAGGCGGGCGGTTTGGGCGGGACGGCTATGATACGGCTCCTTCAGCGGCGCGGATGGCGGTGGCGGACATGGCGTTCTCGGGCGCGCGTAAAACCACCCATCCGCGGCGCGCGCGCGCCAGGACGGAGGCTTCATGCGCCGGACGGCGCCCATGACGCAAGCAGCGCGCCGCCTGACCCGCCAATGCCCGCCTCGTATACCCCGGTCTGGGCTGCACCACAAAGGCAACCGCGCGCGGGATCTCGCGCCAGCGATGCCAGCGCGGCAATTCGGTGAGGATGTCGGAGCCCATGATCCAGACGAAGCGGGCGCGGCGGAACCGTCGCGTCAATGCGCGAATGGTATCAAGGGCGAATCGGGTGCCCATCGCGGCCTCGATCGCGGTGGCGACGATCCGGCGTCCATCGGCGATCGCCGCGGCGCCGCGCAGGCGATCCGCCAGGGGCGCCATGCAAGCCCCGGATTTCAGGGGATTACCGGGGGACACCAGCAGCCAGACCTGATCCAGACGCAGGCGCGTCAGCGCCTCATGGGCCGCGTGACGATGGCCCGCATGCGCCGGGTTGAACGATCCGCCCAGAAGCCCGATCCGCGTCCGCCTCTGGTCGCCGAAACGCGGCAGGCGATCAGGCACGCACCTGGCCCGTGCCGCGAATGACGTAGCGATAGGTCGTCAGTTGCTCCAGCCCCACCGGGCCTCGGGCGTGGATGCGGCCGGTGGCGATGCCGATCTCGGCGCCGAACCCGAACTCCCCGCCATCGCAGAACTGGGTTGAGGCGTTCCACAGGCCGACGGCGCTGTCGATTCCGGTCAGGAAGCGTTCGGCGGCGATCGGGTCTTCGGTGACGATGGCGTCGGTGTGCGAACTGCCGTGCCGCGCGATATGGGCCAACGCGCCATCGACACCGTCGACGACGGCGATGGAAATCACCGCGTCCAGCCATTCGGTGTCGAAATCGGCCGGGGTGGCGGCGGTCAGTTCGGGCAGAACCCGGCGGGCGGCGGTGTCGGCGCGGAAGTCGCAGCCCAGAGCGCGCAACTCCGCGACGATGCCGGGGAGTTGGGCGGCGGCGATGGCGCTGTCGATCAGCAAGGTCTCGGTGGCGCCGCATACGCCGGTGCGCCGCATCTTGGCGTTGGCGACGATGGCGCGGGCCATGGCGGGGTCGGCGGCGGCGTGGACGTAGGTGTGGCAGAGCCCCTCGGCATGGGCCAGCACGGGCACGCGGGCGTCGCGCTGCACCCGTTCGACCAGCGACCGCCCGCCGCGCGG
>JAYVXQ010000038.1:0-2657 GCA_043785025.1 Acetobacteraceae bacterium | reverse complement strand
TGGCGCGGCTGGATGCGACGTTGCGGGCGATCGCCGAGGGGGGGCCGTATCGCGCGGCGCTGTCGGCGCGGTTGGGGCAGGAAATCGCGGCGGGCGTGGGGTTGCTGGCGGCGGCGGCGACGTTGATTTTGACGGCGTTGGGTTGAGGCATGGCGAAGGCGGCGAAAGCGGCGAAGGTCAAGGCGCCGAAGGTGGCGAAAGCGGGCGGGCAGCGGTCGCTGACGTGGTTGTCGGGGCTGGCGTGCGGGGTGCTAACGGCGGTGGCTCCGGGCCTCGCGATTTTGTGTCTGGGGTTGCTGGCGCCCGCGCTGGTGGCGCTGTGGTTCGATCGGGAGGTGGGGCGGCCGACGGCGCGGACGGTGCTGACCTGCGGGCTGGCGGGGTGCGTGAAGCCGGTGATCACGTTGTGGAACGCGGGTCAGGCGTTTCAGACGGCTTTGGCGCTGGTGTTCGATCCCGCGATTCTGGCTCCGGCCTGGGCTGCCGCGGCGGCGGGGTGGTTGGGTATTCAATTGGCGCCTTTGGGGGTGCGATCGGGGTTGGAGGCGGCGGCTTTGACGCGGGCGGCGCGGCTGCGGGCGGCGCGGGGGCGGATCGCGGAGGCGTGGGATATTGATTTAGGTTTGGAGACGACGGCGAAGGCGGCTGGCGAGACGGGCGAGGCGGGCGGTTAGCCCGTTACCGCACCAGCCGCGACGGCGCGTTCAGCGCCGACAGCAAAAACGTCCGCATCGCCGCGTTGAGGCCGGGACCGTCGCTCGCCTGGATGTAGAACGATGTGCCGGAGGAACAATCGCGCAACGCCTGCTCGACCGACCCGCTGGTCACGGGCGCGCCGGCCCAATCGTACCACGCGGTCCACATCAGCGGATAAGCGGGCGTGTAAATCACATAGATCTGATAACCCATGTTCTTGAACACCGTGCATTTCGCGACATTGAAGGCGCCGAAATCAGCGTGGCTGTTGTAATCCTGGAACCCGTCGGTCACCAGGAACAGCACCTTGCGCGGCGTGGCGGCGGCGGCTCCGTTGCCGGACGCGGTGACCGTTTGCGCCAACGTATCCATCGCGCCGGCGAAATTGGTGTTGGAGAACTGGCTGTACAGCGACTCTGGCTGGATGCCTGTGTCCGGCTGATTGGGCTGCGTCGGCGGGCTGCCGACCGCGGCCATCGCCGCCGGGAAATCCGCTCCGGCTTCCCCGCTGGCCGGATAGACACGGTTCAACATCGTATTGAACGTGAAGATCCCGACGCTGAGGCTTTGCGACACCGAATAGGTCGTCGCCATCATGTTCAGCACCTGGTTAGTGGCGATTTTCAATAAATCGAACCGTAGCGTGATGGGATTGGCGGAGCCGATCGTGCTGCGCGCGATGCCGTAATAATCGTTGCCTGTGCCGGCGGGTTTGGAGGTGTCGCTGTGGCAGGCGAACATGCAGGGCATGTTCATCGTCGCACTCATGGTGATGTTCGGGTTGTTCGGGAATGTTGGCGTGATGCCAGCGCAGCTCTGCGGATTTTGCGCGTCGGAGTCCCGCGGGATGATCGGGAAGCGGGAGAATGGATAGCCCGCGGGGGCCGGCAGCGGGCAGGCGATCTGGCCGCCCATCGCGGCGTAGGTGCCGTTCGCGGTGCCGCATTGATAATGCGAATAAGGCTCAGGCCAATTGCCGCAGGCGGTGAGTTGCATGAGATGCTGTTGATCGGAGTAGGTGGCGCCGATTTGCATCGACGACGAATTATCCAGCATCATGACGATTTCAAGATGATTATAGCCGGATTGCGCGTTGGCGGTGTTGGCGACGTTCCACGCGGGCGTCATGAACGAACCGACGCGCGTCGCGACCGACGCGGCATAGGACACCGTCGCCGAGAAACCGTTATTGGTGGGATCGTAGGTCACGCCGACACTCAAACTATTAGGCACCACCGTCGCCGTGCCGATCGTCCCCACCTGGGCCGCGAACCATTGCCGCCCAGAGCGCTGGCCCGCGGTGATCGCGCCGGCGGTCGAGGATCCTCCCTGATACATGATCACGGCCGAGCGGACCGCCTGCATCGCCGCGGCATCCGCCGCCAGATTGAGCTG
Source organism: Acetobacteraceae bacterium (assembly GCA_043785025.1). Taxonomy (GTDB): domain Bacteria; phylum Pseudomonadota; class Alphaproteobacteria; order Acetobacterales; family Acetobacteraceae; genus Rhodopila. Next base: position 566 of record JAYVXQ010000038.1, on the reverse strand, counting down.
CGCTTTCGCCTGCACGTAAAAGCCGAAATCGATCGCGAGGGCGACGACGAGCAGCAAAGGCATGAGCATCAGGCTGAAGATCAGCGCGACGGCGGCGCGGCGGCCATCACGGGTCGAGACCGCGGCGATGAAGGCGGGGATCAGCCGGCGCTTGGGATGGGGGACGCCGTTGGCCGCGAGAGAATGAGGGGAGTTCGATCGTCTCATGGAAAGCCCTGACATTTGCGCGCGCCATTGGTTTCCAGCGCGATATCATAACGCGTATAGGCGGGTGCCGCGGGATTGCCGGCCGGCGTGCTGCGCACCGGCCAGAAGCTGGTGGCCCAGAAGTCGATGGGGCCGGTGACGAAATTGAGGAACAACGGTGTGTATTGGTAATGAACATCGGCCACCAGGATCGGACCGGGATTGGTGATCCCCGCCGTGGGGATGGATGTGAGGTCGCCTGAGCGCGAGCCGGTGGCCGATTCCTGCACCAACGCGCCACAGGCTCGGGTCGCGACGGTGAAGCCGGTGGCGTTGCCGCCGGTGTATCCCACGCTCCAGGCCGGGTAGGGCGTGCTGTC
>JAYVXQ010000037.1:0-8774 GCA_043785025.1 Acetobacteraceae bacterium | reverse complement strand
CGGCCACCGGCTGTGGACGACGCCGAATGTGATCATCAGTCCGCACACGTCGGCTGACGATCCCGCGACCTATAATCCGGACAGCCTGGATTTGTTTTTGTGCAATTTGGGTGCGTTTCGTTCCGGAAAACCGATGCCGAACCGGTTCGACATCGCCCGCGGTTATTGAAACAATGGCGATCATTATTTGTTTGAGCGAGCATTTTCATTCGGGCAGGTCAGACCACCTGCTCTAATCCGGGATCATCCGTCCCAGGAATTTCCCCGCGAAAAGATGCACATGGAAATGCGGCACTTCCTGCCCGCCATGCATCCCCATATTCGCCAGGATGCGATACCCCGCCATCTCCAGTCCCAATTGCCGCGCCACGACGCCCACGGCACGGGTGAAGCCGGCGATCTCCGCCTCGCTCGCCAGCGCGCTGAAATCCGCGAAGGAGCAATATTTCCCCTTCGGAATAACCAGCACATGCACCGGCGCCTGCGGATTGATGTCGTGAAACGCGAGGGCATACTCGTCGTCATGGACGGTCTTGGACGGGATCTCGCCGCGCAGGATGCGGGCGAAGATGTTGTTATCGTCGTAGGGCGGCAAACCATTGACCGGCATGGAACCTCGCTCCGCTCCCGTTCACGGGATCTTCGTCGTTTTCAACACGCGCGCCACCAGGCTGGTTTGCGCCCGCGAGGCTTTCTCGGCGATGCCGCTGACACCCTCGCGGCGCATCAGTTCCGCCCAAACATCCTCGGGCGCGACACCGGTCGCGGCCCATAAGACCAGCAGATGATACAGCACATCGGCGCTTTCCGCGATCACCGCGTCCTTGTCGCCGCGCACCGCCTCGATCAGACACTCGACCGCTTCCTCGCCGAATTTCTGCGCGACCTTGGCGGTGCCGCGCGATAGCAGCCGCGCCGAGTGGCTGATCGAGGGATCCGCGTCCCGCCGGCTCATGACCACCGACCACAGCCTGTCCAGCACGACCGCGCCGGTTGCGGGTGAAACGATCCCGTTCAACGCGCGGCGCAATTTGCCGACGGTTTTGCTGGTGACCTGTCGCTTGATGGTCTTGCCTTTCGGCGCCTTACCCTTCGGCGGCTTGCCCACGGCTTTCCGTTTGATCGCTTTTGGCATCGTCAGGCCGCCGTCCGCGCCAGCCGCACCGGCTGACCCGCCGCGTGCAACGCGCGCTTCACCTGATCGATCGTGAAGGTACCAAAATGAAACACGCTCGCCGCCAGCAATCCCGTGGCCCCGGCTTGCGCGCCTTCGACGAAATGCGCCAGCGTCCCGACACCCCCGGACGCCACCACGGGCACCCGAACCGCCGCGCACACCGCGCGCAACAGGTCCAGATCGAACCCCTTGCCGGTGCCGTCCCGGTCCATGCTGGTCAACAAAATCTCGCCCGCACCCAGGGATACGACCTGTTGGCACCAGGAAACGGTGTCGATCCCGGTGTCGCGCCGCCCGCCATGGGTGAACACCGACCACCGTCCGGGTGCGGTCTGCTTCGCGTCCACCGCCACCACCACGCACTGGCTGCCGAACTTCGTCGCGGCTTCGCGCACCAACTCGGGCCGCGCGACGGCGGCCGAGTTGACGGAACATTTATCGGTGCCCGCCAGCAACAATCGCCGCATGTCCTCGGTCGAGCGTATGCCGCCGCCCACCGTCAACGGCAGGAACACCCGTGCCGCGGTGCGCGAGACGACGTCCAGAATCGTGTCGCGATTTTCATGACTGGCGGTGATGTCCAGAAACGTCAGTTCATCGGCGCCCGCCGCGTCATAGACAGCGGCTTGCTCCACCGGATCGCCCGCGTCGCGCAAGGAAACGAAATTCACGCCCTTGACGACACGGCCGTCCTTCACGTCCAGACAGGGGATGACGCGCAGCTTCAACATAACGGTGTGCTTTAACCCGACCATGCGCGCGTCGCGCAAGTGAATATCGCGCATGAGCTGCCCGAAACGCGCGTCAGTGACATGCGGCGTTCAATCCCGCGCCAGCGCCAGCGCGTCCGCCGCCGTCACACGCCCGTCATAAAGCGCGCGGCCGACGATCACGCCCTCGATCCGCGTGCCCTTCGCGGCATGACGTAACGCCGCCAGATCGTCTTTCGATCCGACCCCGCCCGACGCGATCACGGGCGTGGTGATTTTCGCCGCGAGGTCGACGGTTTGTTCCAGGTTCAAACCCGTCAGCATCCCGTCCCGGCCGATATCGGTAAAAATGATCGCCGAAACGCCCGCGTCCTCAAACCGCAGCGCCAGCGCCGCGGCTGGCATGTCCGACGTCTCCGCCCATCCCTCGGTCGCCACGAACCCGTCACGCGCGTCGATGCCGACCGCGATCCGGCCAGGAAATTTCTTGCAGGCCTCGATCACCAAAGCGGGATTTTTCGCCGCCGCCGAACCCAGGATGACGCGGCGGACACCCGCGGCGAGCCACGTCTCGATCCCCGCCAGATCGCGGATCCCGCCGCCCAATTGCACCGGCGCGTCGGTCGCCGCCAGGATCGCGGTCACGGCGGCGCCATTCACCGGGCGGCCCGCGAAGGCCCCGTTCAAATCGACCACGTGCAGCCAGGAAAACCCCGCGTCACGCCACGCCACCGCCTGCGCCGCCGGATCGTCGGCGTATACCGTGGCCTGATCCATCTCCCCCCGGCGCAACCGCACGCAGCGCCCGTCCTTCAGATCGATCGCGGGATAAACGGTCAGGCTCACGCCTGGTTCTTCCGATGCCGCAAACGTTTGCAGAAATACAGCCCCTGCACGACCTTGCCCCGCACCATCGCGTAATTCGGATGCGCGCCCCAGCGTTCATAACCCAGGGATTCATACAGATGGATCGCCGCCGTCTGCGTCTCCCGCACATCCAAATTCAGCACGTGAAAGCCCAACTCGCGCGCCCGCGCCTCGACCCCCTCGGTCAACATGCGCGCCAGCCCATGACCGCGCGCATAGGGCGCCACAAACGCATGCATCAACTGCGCCGCGAAGGCCTGCGCCTCATTGTTGCGCGGCGGCTTCACCAGATGCGCCGAGCCGACGACAACGCCATCCATCCGCACCACCAGCAACTCCCGCTCCGGCACCAGCAGCACGCCGCGGTAGTAACTTTCCAGCGCGCGGCGGCCCGGCGGATTAACCCAGCCGAACCCGCCGCCATCGATGATCGCGGCGTCGGTCGCCTCGCACAACGCGGCGAGGTCGTCATCGTCCAGTTCCTCGACGGTCTCGACGAGAAGATGCGGCAGCGGCAGGACTGGCTCGGACATGGCGTCAGGGCACCCAGAGCAAGAAGTTGGTGAGGATGCGAATGCCGGCCTCCTGGCTTTTCTCGACGTGAAACTGCGAGCCGGCGCGACAGCCGCTCACCACGAACGCCACCACGGGCCCGCCATAGTCCGTCGTCGCGATGGTTTGCGACGGATCGCCCCCGGCCAACGCGTAGCTGTGCACGAAATAGGTATGATCGCCCGGTTGTAAACCCGCCAGCAGAGGATGCGACCCCGGTTCGAAGTCCAAACTGTTCCAGCCCATTTGCGGCAGGCGCAAGCCCGGCACCGCCATCTCGGCGATATCGCCCGCGATCCAGCCATAGCCAGAGGTCACTTCATGCTCCAACCCGCGCACGGCCATTAACTGCATGCCGACGCAAATGCCGAAGAACGGCGTGCCGGCATCCGTGGCGCTGTCGATCGCCTGCCACATCGCATTGTCATCACCGTGCAATCCCCGCGCGCAATCGGCGAAGGCGCCCTGTCCCGGCAGCACGATCCGATCCGCCGCCGCCACCACATCCGGATCGGCGCTGATAACGACCCTTGCCGCGATCCCCGCCCGCTCCGCCGCCAGCGCCATCGCGCGCGACGCCGAGGCGATGTTCCCGCTGCCGTAATCCACCACCGCGACGGTCATGGTCACGGCGCGCCCTCCACCAGCATTTGCTGGTGCACCAGGTCTGGACGGGCGCTGAACAGCCGCATCCGCGCGTCATCCTCGCCCCGTCCGGCGACGACATGGGTTTGCGTGTAGCCTTGTAGAGCCAAGGTCCATCGCAGCAGATCACCTCCGGAAAACCCCAGCAGCAAGGCGGCACATCCCAGCAGCACCATGGAGGAAGGCGGGCCGGCCAACGCCGCGATCGCGACGTACAGCAGCAGCGTCAGGCCCGCGGCCAGCCACGCATGCTTCGCCAACAGCCAGAACGGCCCGAACAGCAGCGCGAACACGGAAAACCCCTCGCGCACCAGCACCGGCGCGGCATACGGCTTTTCATGCGCGGTCCATATCCTCATAGCGCCCCCTTGGTGGAGGGGATCGCGTCACCCATCCGCGGATCCGCCTCGCTCGCCATCCGCAACGCCCGCGCGGTGGCCTTGAAACACGCCTCGGCGACGTGATGCGCGTTATGGCCCGCGCGGCGATTGATGTGCAGCGTGATCAGCGCGTTGAAGGCGAAGGCGCGGAAAAACTCCTCGAACAATTCCGTATCCATTTCGCCGATTTTGGGACGGCCGAAATCGGCGTTGAACACCAAAAATGGGCGGCCGGAGATGTCGATCGCCGCTTCGGCCAGCGTTTCATCCATCGGGATCAGCGCGTGGCCGAACCGGCGGATGCCGCGCTTGTCGCCGATCGCGCGCGCGAAGGCCTGGCCGATGACGATGCCCACATCTTCGGTCGTATGGTGAAAATCGATGTGCAGATCGCCCTTGGCGCGCACCGCCAGGTCGAACAGCCCGTGGCGGGCCAACGCCGTCAGCATGTGATCCAGGAAGCCGATGCCGGTCGCGATGTCGGCCTGGCCCGAACCGTCCAGGTTCAGGGTGACCGTGATGTCGGTTTCGGTAGTCGTTCGGGTGATCGAGGCGATGCGGTCGGTCTTGGAATGGGCCATGCGGCGACCACTACGCCGGATGGGGGGTGAGGGTCCAGCCGGATCATCTTCTGTCGTCGAAGTGCTCCAGCAACGCGACCGCGCCCGGCAGTGCCGCCCGCCGTTCGCGCAGCAATTTCGTCCCGCCGACCGCGTAAACCGCGACCGCCGCCAGCACATCGCGCAATTTCCCCGGCGCCGCGGCGTTGAACGGCAGCACGCAGCCGCCGGTGCGTTTCGCCAGATCCCAGAACACCTCCGCGTCCCGCCGCGCGTCGGCCGAGGCGGTGTCGTGCAGCACGATCAGTTTGGTCCCTCGCAGGCCCATGGCATCGGCGATGCGGCGGCCCTCGGTGATGTTCTCCTCGAACACATCGCCGATATAGACGACCACCCTTATATTCGCGTGTTTCAGGCTGGATGACAGGATCGGCAGCAGCCGTGTGAATCCCGCCTGGCAGGTCACCCCCGCCGCGCGATCGCGCAACGCCGCGGCGTCCGTGGTGAAGCCCGTAAACGTATGCACCCGCCCGCCGCCATGCACCGCCAGCGCCACTTTCAACTGGCCCGGCAGAGCTTTCACCAGCGAATCCGTTACCGCCCGCGCCGCATCCCACGCCGGCTCCCGCGACGCCGTCGCATCCACCGCGAACACGAGGCAGGGACCCGTGGCGGTATTCGCGGGCGGCTCGGCATGGGAAAAAACCGCCAACGCTTTCTCGACCACGCGCGCCAGGAATCCCGGCTTCGGCACCGGGACGGGTGAGGGCGCCTCTTCGCGCACCAGAACGAAATTCGGCTTGCCGGTCATGACCGCCTCCGTCCCGTTTCCATACGCCCCCTGCCCCTGATCCCGCAATTCCCGTCTCGCCGAAAAGGCGCTAGCCTCACCGGGATCGACCGGAGGGGACCTGAGGGATGAGCAACGACATCGCCGCGCGCCGCGACAAAGCCTGCCGCAAATTGATGGCCCAGGTGCGCGTTATCACGTCGAAAGAGGGAAATTCGCCGTCCGGTTTGCATGCCATCAAACTGGCGCTGGTCCGCCTCGCGAACCAGACGGAGCTGTTTCCGCCCGCCGATTTCGCTCTGCCCGTGTCCGAGGGCCGCACCCATCCTTTGGTGGTCGAGGACAATGACGGCCACGGCCTGTATCTGACCGTGCATTTGCCGGGCAAAGAAGCCGCGCCGCACGATCACGGCGTCTGGTGCGTGAACGCCGCGGTGTCGGGCCACGAGCGGCACGTGCTGTTTCGCCGCGCCGAGGATGACACATTGATCGAGATCGGCGCCATCACGGTGGCGCCAGGGACCGGCATGGCGATGGCGGATCGCGATATCCATTCGACCCTGGTCATCGGCGATGAACCGGCGTTCGGCCTCGCATTGTATGGCTACGCGCTGGCGCGGTTTCCGTCGGTCGTGTGGTATCACACGGATCTGTCGGCGGTGCGCGCCAGCCCGTCGCGCCGTATGCCGGTCAGCGCGTAATGTCCGCCACCGTCACAATCGGCAATGTCGGCCAAACGATCCAATGTCCGCCAGGCCAGACCATCCTCAAGGCCGCCGTGCTCGCCGGCATCGATTACCCCTACGCCTGCGCCAGCGGCAATTGCGGCCAATGCCTCTCGCGCCTCGACGCCGGCGCGGTCACCATGCTGCCCCGAGGCGACGCGTCCATCAGCGTCGAGCAAATCGCCGCCGGCATGACCCTCGCCTGCCGCGCGATACCCCAGGGAGACGCCGCCGTGACCTGGTTGGGGCGCGGCCGGAAGTAACGCGTTGTCCTCAGGCGTGACCCCGCGCGCGGGCGCGAAACCCAATTTCCGCTATATCGACTGCGCCCGCGGTTATGCCGTGCTGATGGTCATCACCTGCCATCTGACGTTTCAACTGCCAAACCTTCCGTATCCGATCCATCGTCTGACCGCGATGGGCTGGTGGGGCGTCGAATTATTCTTCCTCGCGAGTTGCGTGACCCTGCTAATGTCCTGGCATCACGAGGCCGCCCGCAACGGCGCCGCCGACCCGCGCGCCTTCTTCATCCGCCGCTTCTTCCGCATCGCCCCCGCGTACTACGCCGCCGCCGCGTTCTATTTTTTCTTGTTGCCACCGTCATCCGGCCTCGACGCGCGCCAATTGCTCGCCGCCATGCTGTTCATCAACGCCTGGCATCCGGTCCTGACCCCCACCGTGCTCGACGGCTGGAACGTCGTCCCCGGCGGTTGGAGCATCAGTGTCGAGTTTTGCTTCTACCTGATTTTTCCGTTCTTCGCCGCCTGGACCACGTCTTTCGCGCGAGCCTGCGCGTTGGCCATCGCCAGCATCGTCATCGCCGTCATCGCCAACCGCGCCGCTTACACCGTCCTGAGCGGAACCTACGACCCGATCGGCCTCGGCAATTTCCTGTTCTTCTGGCCGCCCAATCAATTCCCGGTCTTCGCCTTGGGCGGCGTGTTATTTTTCCTGCTGCGGCAAACCGCGAACCCGCGCGGTCAAACATTCCTGGCGTCTTACGGCACCGCCGCCGGCCTCACCGCCATCCTGAGCTTCTCCGCCTTATCCTACGTTTCCCTGGGCCATTATTTCGGTGACGGACCATCCATTCCCGGACTGCTGGCCGTCACCATCCCGTTGATGGGCTTCATCCTCGCCTTATCCTCAAACCGCGGCATCCTGGTCAATCGTTACGCCGCCGCGATGGGCAAAGTCAGCTTCAGCGCCTATCTGCTGCATTACGCCGTGCTGCATGCGTTCGAGCGTTGGCCAGAGACCTTTCACAGCCACGCCGAAGGTTTCACCGCCATCGCCGTTTTCGCCCTCGGCTGGATTTTCACCGTGTCAGTGACCTACGGCCTCGCCTGGCTGGCATACCGGTTCATCGAATCCCCATTCATCGACATCGGCAAATCGCTGATCAGCCCAACAACCGTCCGATCACCCGCGCCGTATAGTCCACCACCGGAATGATCCGGCCGTAATTGATCCGCGTCGGCCCGATCACCCCGATCGCGCCCACGATCCGTCCGGTCCCCTCACTCCGCGCCGGTGCCACCACCATCGACAAGCCCGACGCGCCAAACAACCCGCTTTCCGCGCCGATGAAAATCCGCACACCCTCAGACGTTTCCGCCAGTTCCAGCAGCTTCAGCATCGTCTCCTGCGCTTCCAGCCGCTCGAACAAGCCCTGGATCGCCGCCAACCGTTCGATTTGCGTCACATCCGCCAGCAGCCGCCCCTGACCCCGCACAATCAGATTGCCGCCGCGCGCCCCCTCCCCGGTCCAGGTCGCGAGCCCCGAGGCCACCACCGCCGCCGATAATTCGTCCAGTTCCGTCCGATTGGCCGACAATTCGCCCGTCACCAGCGTGCGCAATTCGGCCAGCCCGCGGCCGGACAGCCGGTTGTTCAAATAATTCCCCGCCTGCTGCAACGCCGACGGCGGCAGACCCGGAGGCGTCTCGATCACCCGGTTCTCCACATGCCCATCCGCCGCCACCAGCACCACCAGCGCGCGGCCCGGCCCCAACGGCACGAACTCGATGTGCTTCAACGCCCCCTCGGTCTTCGGCGCCAACACCAGCCCCGCCGCCGAGGACAGGCCCGACAGCATCGAACTGGCATCCGACAGCGTGTCTTCCAGACTGCGCCCCGACGCTTCCAGCGCCGCCGAGATCGACGTCCGCTCGTCCTCGCTCAATTCGCCAAACTGCAACAGCCCGTCGACGAACAACCGCAATCCCAGATCCGTCGGCAACCGCCCGGACGAGGTATGTGGCGCATACAAAAGCCCAGTATCCGTCAGATCCGCCATCACGTTCCGGATCGTCGCCGGCGATAAATTCATCGGCAACCGGCGGGAGATCGTCCGGCTGCCCACCGG
>JAYVXQ010000036.1:0-2665 GCA_043785025.1 Acetobacteraceae bacterium | reverse complement strand
GGTCGTCGGGAGGCACCGCGGGCCGGTTCAGACGCAGGCAGAAGCCGATCAAGCCGTTGGCGAAACAGAATCCAACCCAGGGCGCGGCACCCCAACAGCTGACCAGCATCAGGGTTTTCGCGACGGTCCAGCCGCCTGGCGCCAGCGCGGCCGTCATGGTCCAGCCCAATACGACGGCGAACGTGAAAACGATCGAAACGACGAGACCCCGGCGAAACGGCATGCCACCCCCAGACGCGGGTAGTGTCTCAGTTTGAAGTCTGGCTCCGGCCCGCACCCCCACCCGGGCACCCACGCGATGATGATGACCTGGGTTGTGGGGTAGGGGTGCGGGCCGGAGCCGGCTTACATTTTCAAACTGAGACACTACTCAGACGGCGCTTATGGCGCGCGCGCGGTCCAAACGGTATAGCGCGCGGCATGTCTGACTCTCCCAGCCCCACCGTCGCGATCGTGCTGCCACCCAGGGAAGGGTTTGGACCGCGGCGGGCGACCCGGATTGGGTTGACGGCGCGCGATCACGCGATCGCCGTGCCCACCCATAAAATCATCGTGTTTGGCGCCCGTCAGTCCGGCGGCATTTTCCCGGATGTCACGTTTCAGCGCGTTCATGCTCTGTCATTTCTGCCGGGGTCGATGCGCTGGCGTTACGCCTTGGGCCTCGCGCCGCTGCTGCGCCGCGCGAGGCCGGATTTGATCGAGGTGCACGCGGACGCGGCTTTGGCGTTGTGGCTGCAACGCCGGTTTCCCCGCATTCCCGTGGTGTTGATCCAACACAATGATCCCGCGCGTTCGGCTGACCTTGCCTCGCCCGAGGCGCGGTCGGCGCTGCTGACCCGGTTGGCCCGCGTCGTTACCGTGTCGGACTGGCTGCGCGCGCGCATGCTCGACGAGGTGTTTCTGCATCCGAATCCTCCGGTGGTGGTGCCTCCGGCGATCGATTTCGCCCGCCTGCCGCCGTCGGCGGATGGGGAGGACGCGGTGAGCATGGTGGCGTCCAAGCGGCGGGCGCGGATGATTTTGTTCGCGGGACGGCTGGTGCCGGAGAAGGGGCCGGAGCAATTCGTGTCCGCCTGTGCCGCCGCCTTGCCGTATTTGCCGGGGTGGCGGGCTGAGATTATTGGCGCGGCCGAGCATGGGGTGGACAGCCCGGTCACCGCGTTCTCCCAGTTGCTGCATGCGATCGCGACGCCGGTCAGCATTGGCATGATGGGCTACCGCGATCATCCCGACGTCATGGCGGCGATGTCGCGCGCCGCGGTCATGGTGATCCCGACGCAGACCCCGGACCCCAGCGGGCGGCTGGCGTTGGAGGCGATGGCCAACGGCGCGGCGGTGATTTGCGCGGATCAGGGGGCGTTACGGGAAATCTGCGGCGACGCGGCGGTTTACGCCGATCCCACGCAGCCGGCCGCGCTGGCCGCCGCCATTCGCGCGTTGGCGCAAACGCCGCTGAGTATCGCCAACCGCTCCGCCGCCGGCCGCCAGCGTGCCAAACAATTCGCGTTGATGGAGGTTGGGCGAACCTTGCGCGGGGTGCGGGAGGCGGTGCTCGCCGCCCGAACGCAAACCTGACGCGCGGCGCGACCCGTGATATAGAGCGGGTTCCGATCGCGTTGGTGCTCGGAACCCGCTCTAATGACTTGTTTTGACGAGCATCTTTATCCGATCGGATGATGCTCTGTCCCGCGCGAACGATCAATTTTTTGGAACCGCCCCTCGTGACCGACCTGCAACCCGCCCGCGGCACCCATGACCTGATCGGCGAGGAGATGCGCCGCCACCGCCATGTCGCGGAGACCGCGCGCGCCATCGCGGCGCGTTATGGCTTTGAGGAATGGATCACGCCGATTTTCGAGGATACCCGCGTTTTCTCGCGCACGCTTGGCGAAACCTCCGACGTCGTCACCAAGGAGATGTATACGTTCGCGGATCGTGGCGGCGAGTCCGTGACGCTGCGGCCGGAGGGGACGGCCGGGGTGTGCCGCGCATTGGTTTCCAACGGTCTGACCCAGTCGCTGCCGCAAAAGGTGTTCTACGCGGGTCCGATGTTTCGCTATGAACGTCCGCAGAAGGGCCGCTACCGCCAGTTTCATCAGATCGGTCTGGAACTGATCGGGCCGTCGGAGCCGCTGGCCGACGCCGAGGTCATTGCCTGCGGCTGGGATATTCTGCGCGCCCTTGGTATTTCCGATCATATCGTTCTTGAACTGAACACATTGGGCGATCTGGAAAGCCGCGCGGCTTACCGGGAGGCGCTGATCGCGTATTTCACCGCGCATCAGGTTCGTCTTTCGAAAGACAGTCTGGCGCGGCTTGAGCGGAACCCGATGCGCATCCTCGACAGCAAGGATCCGGGCGATCGCGCCATCGTCGCGGACGCGCCGGTCATTCAGCCGTTTTTGACGGCGGAGGCCTCGGGGTTTTACGACGGGGTGCGCGCGCATCTCGCGCGGTTTGACGTTCCGTTTGTTGAAAATCCCCGGATTGTCCGGGGCCTCGATTACTACGGGCACACCGCGTTTGAGTTCGTTACCACGCAGTTGGGCTCGCAGGGCACGGTGATGGCGGGGGGGCGGTATGACGGTCTTGTCGCTGAGATGGGCGGGCCGCGCACGCCGGCCGTGGGGTGGGCCGCGGGGATCGAGCGTTTGGGCATGCTGCT
>JAYVXQ010000035.1:0-8823 GCA_043785025.1 Acetobacteraceae bacterium | reverse complement strand
CGCGGCCGAGTAAACGACGCGGCCTCTCGCGTGCTGAGATCATGGGGGCCGCGGCCCCCATTTTCGTTGGTGATCCCCCATGAAATTCCTCGACCAATGCAAAATCTTCGTCCGCTCGGGTGACGGCGGCGACGGCGTGATCGGCTTCCGCCGCGAGCTGTATATCGAATTCGGCGGCCCCGACGGCGGCAACGGCGGGCGTGGCGGCGACATCGTTTTCGAGGCGTTGCAGAACCTGAACACCCTGATCGACTTCCGCTACACCCAGCATTTCCGGGTCAAAAAAGGCGGCAATGGCGCGGGCCAGGATCGCACCGGCGCGGGATCCGAGGACGTCGTCATCCGCGTCCCCATCGGCACCCAGATCTTCGATGAGGATCAGGAAACCATGCTCGCCGACCTCGACATCCCCGGCAAGCGCGTGATCCTGCTGCGCGGCGGCGACGGCGGGCACGGCAACGCGCATTTCAAATCCTCGATTAACCGCGCCCCGCGCAAAGCCACCAAAGGCTACCCCGGCGAGGAACGCTGGCTCTGGCTGCGGCTGAAACTGATCGCCGACGCGGGCCTCGTCGGCCTGCCCAACGCCGGCAAATCGACCTTCCTCGCCGCGTCCTCCGCCGCCCGCCCGAAAATCGCCGACTACCCCTTCACCACGTTGCACCCGCAATTGGGCGTGATCCGGCTGTCGATGACCGAGGAATTCGTCCTCGCCGACATCCCCGGCCTGATCGAGGGCGCGTCCGAAGGTGCCGGCCTCGGCACCCGCTTCCTCGGCCATGTCGAGCGCTGCGCGGTGCTGCTGCATCTGATCGATGGCGCGGCTGGCGACGTGGTCAAAGCCTGGCGCACCGTGCGCGAGGAACTCTCCTCGTACGGCGGCGGTCTGGATGAAAAGCCCGAGATCATCGGCCTGAACAAATGCGATGCCATGACCCCGCGCGAGATCTCGTCCCGCGCCGCGGCCTTACGCAAAGCGTCGGGGGGGCCGGTGATGGTGCTGTCCGGCGTGTCCGGTCAGGGCGTGCCCGAACTGCTGCGCGCGTTGCAGAATATCATCACCGATCAACGGCGCGACGCGGCGGCGTAATATGACCACCGCGCTGCCCTCCCTCGCCACGGCCCATCGCATCGTGGTCAAGATCGGCAGCGCTTTGGTCGTCGACGACAAAACCGCCGGTCCGCGCATGGCCTGGCTGGCCGGCATCGCCACCGATATTTCCGAACTGCGCGGCCGGGGGGCCGAGGTGATCGTCGTGTCTTCGGGCGCCATCGCTTTGGCCCGCCGCGCGTTGGGATTGACGCGGCGGCGGTTGAAACTGGAAGAGAAACAGGCCGCCGCCGCCGTCGGCCAGATCCGGCTGGCGCAATCATGGGCTACGGCCCTGTCTGACGTCGGCCTGACGGCGGCGCAGTTGCTGCTGACGCTGGAGGATACCGAGGACCGGCGCCGGTATTTGAACGCTCGCGCCACGTTGTCGACGTTGCTGTCCCTCGGCTGCATTCCCGTCATCAACGAAAACGACACCGTGGCGACCGAGGAAATCCGCTTCGGCGACAATGACCGCCTCGCCGCGCGAGTCGCCGAAATGGTGCACGCCGATGTTCTGGTGCTGCTGTCCGACATCGACGGTCTGTATACCGCCGACCCGCGCCGCGACCCCACCGCCTCGCATCTGCCGGTTATCACCGCTTTGACGCCGGAGATCGAGGCGATGGGCGGCGATCCCCCCCCCGGCTATTCCTCCGGCGGCATGCGCACGAAACTGGTCGCCGCGCGCATCGCAACCCAGGCCGGCGTCGCCATGGCGATAGCCCAGGGAGGGGTTGAGCACCCGTTACGGGCGTTGATCGAGGGGGGGCGCTGCACCTGGTTCCTGCCCGCCGTCGACGGCCCCTCCGCCTGGAAACGCTGGATCGCGGGATCGCTGGCCCCCTTGGGCGTGTTCACCATCGACGACGGCGCGATGCGCGCGTTGCGCGACGGACGATCATTGTTGCCCGCCGGTGTGCGCGCGGTCGAGGGTATTTTCCAGCGCGGCGATCCGGTTTTGGTGCGGGGGCTGGACGGCATGGCTTTGGCCCGCGGCCTGTCGGCTTACGCGTCCGAGGACGCCGCCCGCATCGTCGGCCACCGCTCCGCCGAGATCGAGGCTATTTTGGGTTGGCGCGGGCGCGATGAAATCATTCATCGGGATGATCTGGTGGTGTTGGATTAAACGCGGGCGCCCACCGTCAGCTTATGCGCCACCCCGCCCTTAAATATCCCCACCAATTTATCCGTCTGTTGCAACAGGCGAACATCCGCCACCGGATCCCCATCCACCAGCAACAGATCCACCAGATACCCTTCCTTGACCAATCCCGCCTCGATCCGCACTCGCCGCGCTATACGCGCCGGTGAACCCGTGATCGAGCAAAAGTCGCGCGTTCCGTGCCGCGATCAGCGTGTGCTCCTCGGGCGGTGTATCGCCGAGATCCGTGGGACGCGCCGCGTTGATGAAGGTGATATGCGCATGCCCCTCGATCATGCCGGGCATCAACGTCATCCCCGCCGCCTCGATCACCGTGGCACCGGGAGACTCCAACTGACCGGTCTGTGTCGCGACGGCGGCAATCCGCTCCCCCTCGACCAGCACATCGGCCGGATACGCCGCCGCGCCCGAGCCATCCCACACATTGGCTCCGCGAAACAAAATCCGGTCCATCGTACCCTCCCTTTAATTCCAGAGCGGTTCCCGATCGCGTTAGCTCACGGAAACCGCTCTGACGATTTGTTTTGGCGCGCATCTTTATCCGAACAGGTGTGTCCACCTGATCGGATGATGCGCTAACGATCCAGCCAGACATCGTCCATGCGCCAACCGTTATATTGGCTGTTCACCATCACCGTCAGACCGCGCACCCAGGGGTGCCAGCAGGTCCCGCCCTTGCGATGATACAGGATGGGACGCGCGAGATCCTGTTGCAACATCAAATCGATCTCCCACACCATCTGACGCCGCTTCCTCTGATCGGACTCGCGCGATTGCAACTCCACGCGGCGGTCCAGTTCGGGGTTGCAATGACCGGTATAGTTACGAGCCGATCCACAGACATGGTTCTGGAAAAACACCACATCCGGATCGTCCACGCCCGCGCCCAACACGTTCAACCCGACCTGAAAATCCCGCTTGATCAATTTCGGCACCCAGGTCGCCGTTTCCGTCAATTCCAGTTCGCCATCCAGATAAATCCCCTTCAACTGATCGATCAAAATCGTCGCGGGATCGCGATACACCGCCAGATTCCGCGTCGACATTTTATAAGCAATCATCTTATCGGGCCCGTAACCAAGCCGGCGCATGATCGCCCGCGCCTGCTCCCGGCTCGCCGCGACATCGGCGCCATAGCCCGGCACGTCCGCCAGCATCGCGGCCGGCAATCCCCAGATCCCATCTGGTGCCGGTTGCATCGCCCCGCCGATATCCCCCGCGCCTTGCGCCAGAATATCGATGAACGCGCGCCGATCCAGCGCCAGAGCCATCGCCCGTCTTATGTCAGGATTATCGAACGGTGGCGCCGTCCGGTTCACCAGCATTCCCACGCTCTCGCTGGTGGACGCGATCTGACACACCGCCGCCGGCGCCTGCGCCCGCACATCCGCCAACAGCGGCACCGTCACCTCATTGGGAAACGTCATGTCGAAGCGGCCGGCGACGAAGGCCAGCAGCGCCGTGGACCGGTTGGGCACGATCGTGTATTCGATGCCATCCAGATACGGAAAGCCCAGTTTCCAATAATCGGGATTGCGCTCGACTTTGATGCTCTGGTTCGGCTTGTACTCGACGAAACGGAACGGTCCCGTGCCGATCGGCCGCAGCCGCATATCGCGCGGGCTGACATGGCAGGGATACATCGGCGACTCGCCGGATGCCAGCAAAGCCAGCACCGCCGGTTGCGGCCGCTTCAAATGGATCGTCGCCTCATGCGCGCCATTGACCGAGGCGCCCACCACGTTCACCCACCAGCTTTCCCGGTAATTCAGCCGCAATTTTTCCTTCGCCTGATTGGTCAGCAGATCGATGGTGCATTTCACATCGTCCGCGGTGAACGGCTTCCCGTCATGCCAACGCACGCCCTCCCGCAATGGAAACGTCAGCGCCAGGCCGTCCTCGCTCCAGCGCCACGACGTCGCGAGATCCGGCACGATCGAGGACGGTTCATTCCGCGCCACATGCTGATCGTATTGCACGAGGTTGTTCATCACCCCCATCATCGGCAGGATCACGCCGACCGTGCCTTCCTCATGGATCGACATGCTGGCGGGACTGTCCCGATGATAAATCCGTAGGATGCCTCCCGATTTTTGCGCGAGAGCCCCCGGTTGCGGCGCGAACACGGACATCACGCTCATCAGCAGCGCGATCACCAGAACAAGGGGAGTCGTCACGGCACGTCTCCTTCCGGTATTTTTGGTTCAGTCGGCCGGTATTTTTTTGCTCATTCAAAGTGTACGCGCAGCAACTCCGTCAACCACGCCATGTCGGTCACACGGCGGAATTCATGAATGATGACCAGGCTTTCCTCGATCGGCAGTTGCAACACGCCCGCCTCGGGCATCAGCGTGCGATATTTCTCATCGACATCCTCCCACGCAATCCCCAACGCGGCCGAGCCTTTGGGCTCATACACCGTGCTGGAAAAGAACCGTCCATCTTTGGCGCGGATCGTCACCGTCGCCCCCTGGCGAAACCGGTCGGCGTGCGGCGTGCGCTCCACCACCAGGCGGACCTTGTCGATCAGATCATGCACCACGGGATCGGCGATCATTTCGGGCCGCGCGTGCATCCAGGAAAACCCCTGACCCGCCGCGCCGGCGGCGGCGAAATAGGTCGGGCTATGCGCCATGTCGATCAGCGTCACCGGATATTTCGGGCCCGTCAGCGCGGTCATGCCCGGCCGGTGGATCATAATGCTGTCGATTTGTTCCGCCCGCAGATCGCCTTGCCGCGCGGCATTCCCCGCCGCCTCGCCGATCGCGTGAAACGGATGCCCGCCCGGCACCATCTTGATCGCCATATCCGTGACGATATCCCAGGTTTTCCCCAGATCCTTCACCGCCGCTTCCCCCGCGGCCGCGCCATCGACGCCGCCGAACGCCTCGAAAAACCCCTTCTTCGTTTCCAGAATCCGCGGCTCCCCGGTGAACCCGCGTTGCGCCGCCAGCGCGGCCCATGCCCCGCTCTTCGCCACGACGCCCGCGTGATATTCGCGCGAGACACTGGTATCCGCCGCCGTCGCCAGGCCGCCGACCGAGGTCGCGGTCAGCGCGATCGCATGCGCCATCTGCTCCGCGTCCAGGCCCAGAAGCCGCCCCGAGGCCACCGCGGCCGCGAACCCCGCGCCGATGCAGGCATGAAACCCGCGATCTTTGAACCCCGGCGTGATCGCCTCGCTGATGCGGCCGGCGGCCTCGTATCCCAGAACCATGGCGGTCAGCACGGCATCGCCATTGGCGCCCTCGCGCTCGGCGAAGGCCAGAGCGGCGGCCGTCAACGGCGTGCCCGCGTGCATGATGTTGCGCAAATCGCTGTCATCGGACGCCGCCGCGTCGCTCAGCATCGCGTTCACCTGAATGGCGCTGGCCGCGGGCAGTTTATCCCCGGTATCGAACCAGATCGACGCGTCGGGCCGCCCGCCCTGATCGCGCGCCAGATCGCGGATGATCCGCGCCGAGCCGATCCGCGTCCCGCACGCGGCACTCGACAGCGTGCTCGCGATCACCATCGCCGCGTTCTCCAGCGTCTGTGCCGGCAAATCTTCTGTCCTCGTCTCGGTTAAAAACACACCGAGCCTGCGGGCGATACTCATGGGACGGTGCTTCCTGCTTGACCAGGGGCCAGGATGCGCGCCCAATCCGGCCGCGACAACAGGGGAAAACGACCATGGCCCTCAGCCTCAATCACGTGCATCTCAAGACCCGCGATCCCGCCGCGACACGCCGCTATTACATGGATAATTTCGGTGCGACCCTGAAGACGGAAACCGCGAATGGCGGCTGCAATCTCGATTTGCACGGGCTGCAACTCAACATCACCAACCTCAACACCGACCAAACGCATGAGCAACATTACGGTATCGAGCATATCGCGGTGAACACCACGGATTATCCCGGCACGCTGGCCAAACTGCGCGCCAACAACGTCACGGTGCTGGAAGAATTGCCGCGCGAGATCGGCCGCCGCGTCTGTTTCCTGCTCGCTCCCGATGGTGCGCATATGGAACTGATCGAAAAACCGTAGGAGCGTCCGGCGTGGCCCTGAAAGACCTGATCCCGCTTGGCATGTCGCTGCCGCACCGCTCGCCCGATCCGCTTGTCCTGACCACCGTCGCCGCCGTGGCCCGCCGCGCCGAGGCGCTTGGCTTCGCCGATCTGTGGGTGACGGAAAACACCAACGATCACGTCTCCAGCTTCGATCCCGTGGTGATTTTGACCTACGCGGCGGCGATCACGACCCGGATACGCCTCGGCGCTTCGGTGATCGTGCTACCGATCCATCATCCGGTGATGCTGGCGCATCAATGGGCGACGCTGGATTTCATCAGTGGAGGCCGTGCGATCCTCGCCGCGGGTCTGGGCCGGGATCACCATTTCCGCGATTTTCAGGTGCCAGGCGATGCCCGCGTGACCCGGTTCCGCGAGCAGATCGCGCTGCTGCGCGCGCTGTGGACGCAGGACAAAGTCAGTTACAGCGGCAAAATATATCAGATCGAAAACGTATCGTTGGGCCAGAAACCCGCGCGGACATCCGGCATACCGCTTTGGATGGGCGTCGGCCATCCCGACGCCGTCCGCCGCGCGGCACGCCTGAGTGACGGCTGGATGGGCGCGGGCGGTTCGACCGCCGCGGATTTCCGCGCCGCCGTGCCGATCCTGAAACAAGCGTTGGAGTCCGCCGGCCGCGATCCCACGCATTTTCCGATATCGAAACGGGTTTTCATGGCGGTCGACGAACGTCCCGGCGTAGCCCATGCCGAACTCGATCGCTGGTTCACCGAAGTCTACCATAATCCCGCCGGCACCGACGCCGCCGGCATCCACGGCACGCCCGAACAGGTCGCTGACCAACTGCACGCCCTCGTTCACGCCGGCGCCAACCATCTGCTGCTCAACCCGATTTCCCGCCACGCCGAGCAATTGGAAGCGGTCGCGGAACTCACCGGCCTCAAATGACCGCGGTCACCATCCGCCTGCGCCCCGAGGATGTGCGCGCCGTTCCCACGGACCCATCCGTGACTCCGATGAAACTCAGCACGATCGCGGTCCTCGCCGTGCTCGCGGGCGGCGTGGTGGGCGGCGGGATCGCCTCGGTCGTCGCGAAATTCTTCGATCCCGACCTCGATCTCGCGTTCTATCTGGGCGGTGCCCTGATCGGCGCGACCATCGTGATCTGGTTCGGCGCGCGCCGCTATGAAAGCGGCATCAAACCCGCCCTGATCCCGCCCGAGCCCATGCTGATCACGTTGACCGAGGACGGCATGAACCTGGAACACCCGGAGTTCCGATCGTTTCACGCCTGGAAGGCATTGCTGACCATCGCCGAAACGGCCGGCCATATTGTGATCAACACGCGCCAATCTGGCGTTTTCGTCATCCCGCGCCGCGATTTCGACAACGGGGACCAGGAAGCGGACTTCGTCGCGCGGTTGCGTCAGCACATCACGCAAGCCTGATCACCCCCGCCTGACCACCCCCGCCTGACCAAAGGACATGGACATGTCACTCAGCCGTCAATTCGCGGCCTTCGTTGCCGATCTGACCTTCGATCAACTTCCACCCGCCGTCGTCGATCGCGCCAAGGGCGTCATCCTGCAGGCGCTATGCTCAGCCCTGATCGCGCATGACATGCCCGCGACCCGCCAGGCCCATGCGATGATGCGGGACGAAGACGCCCTTGGACCCGCGACCGCATTGGGTTCGGGCGAAAAATTCACCAAGGCGGGCGCGGCCTTCATCAACGCCGAAATGATCTTCGCGGGCGGCAAATGGGACACGTTTCGCATGCTGACCCATCCCGGCGTCGCGATCCTGCCCGCCGCCCTCGCCGCCGCCGAGGCCACCGGTTGCTCCGGTGCCACTTTCCTCACCGCGATCGCCGCGGGGTACGAGGTGCTGGAACGCATGGCCTCGGAATACATCCCAACGGTGATGTCGCGCGGCTTCCACGCCGGACCGGTGTTCGGGATCTTCGGCGCGGCCGTCGCGGCGGCGAAAATCCACGGCATGGACGCCAATCAGATCAACGGCGCCATCGCGCAATGCGTGAACCTCGCCAGCGGCAATCTGGAGGGGATCCGAAGCGGCGGCCGTTCGTTACGCGAGGGAGGTGCTGTGCGCGGCGCCCTGCTCGCCGTCGCTTTGGCCCGCCACGGCACACCAGGCGGCGAAACGACGTTGGAGGGCGAGGCCGGGTTCTACCATTCTTACACCGGTAACAATCACGGCGCGCTGCGCTACAGTTTCACCGGACGCAATCACGCCAATCCGCTGGATATCACGAAAAGCCTCGGCCAGGACTGGATGTTCCTGGAAACACTTTTCCGGGTCTATTCGACCGCCGGTTACAACATCGCCCATGTCGATGTCACCGCGGCATTATGCGCCGAGCATAAGATCGTCTATGCTGACATCGATCGGATCGAGGCCGTGGTGAACTGGCTCGAAACCGAATACCCCAGTCCCGCCTTTCCGGTCCGCCGCATCGACATCCCGCCGAAACCCGGATCGACGCAGTATTTCACTGCCTATGGCGCCGTCACTGGGGAATATCCCCTGCTGCG
>JAYVXQ010000034.1:0-8831 GCA_043785025.1 Acetobacteraceae bacterium | reverse complement strand
CGGTCCAGATTTCGCTGATCGAGCCCAACAGGAACATGCGGGCTGAGCGAATGCGGGCCTCGTTTCGCGCGACCTGGGATTGCATGACGTGGTTGTCGCCGCGGGCTTTGGTGGCGCCGCGCGGTTTGGTGTCTTTCATGTCGGCGACGAAAGAGTCCATGACCGCGCGGGCGATGCCGAGGGCGATGCCGGCGAAGCAGGACGCGTAGAGCGTGCTTGGTGTGAAGGTCCGGTACAGGACGCCGGTGGCACGCGGCTTCACGGTGGGGTCGCGGGCCAAAGAATAGGCTTCGGGGACGAACAGATCCTCGACGCTGTAACTGTCGCTGCCGGTGCCGCGCAGGCCCATGGTTTGCCAGGTGTCACGGACACGCACGCTGCTTTTGGGCATGAACATCGTGTAGGTGATGGGTTTACCGGTGGAACCGAGGCGGCGGGATCCGTCCGGCTCGATCACCGGGACATGCGCGCCGATCCAGGTGGCGAGGCGGCTGCCGCTGGCGAAATCGAAGGCGCCGGTGACCCGGAAACCGCCGGGGACGGCTCGGGCTTCGCCGGGACCGGGACCCCAGGCGAGGATGCCGTGTCGGGGCTGAAGATGTCGCGGACGACCGAGGGTTCCAGGAAGGCGGCGGTGACGGCGCAAATGTTGGTTTGGCCGACGCACCAGGCGGTGCTGGCGTCGTGGCGGGCGATGGCCTCGATGACCTGGACCAAAGACGGCGGATCAAGCTCGGCGCCGCCGTATTCGATGGGTTGGACGAGGCGGAACAGGCCCTTGTCGCGCAACGCGGAGAATAAAGCGGGCGGGAGGTCGCGGGTAGCGTCGATTTCATCCATCGCGGCGTCGATCATGGGGGCGATGGCGCTGACCCGGTGGAGGTAATCGGCGCCTTTTTCACTCAGATGGATCATGGCTGGAGTATCCCGGTTCAGGTCTTGGTTTCATCGCGGCCGCGCTGGCGGCGGCCCAAGGATAATTCAGTGACGATGCCGTGCAGGGTGCGCAATTCCTGCTCGGTGACCTCACCGCGCTGGAAGAAATGCTGGATGTTGCGGACCATGCCGGGACGTTTGGGCTGATTGCGCAGAAAGCCGGATTCGTCGAGTTCGGCGATCAGATGGGTGAGAAAATTATCCAGGCGGGCTTTGGTCGCGACGGTCGTTTCGTTGGTCATGAGGGTGCGGGATGGTGTGGCGTCCTCGGCGGACCACCATTCATAGGCCATGATCATGACGGCCTGCGCCAGGTTCAGGGACATGAAGCCTGGGTTTAGCGGGTAGCGGATCAGCGCGTCGGATTGCGCCATGTCGTCGTTGTCGAGGCCGGCGCGCTCGGGGCCGAACAGCAGGCCGCAGCGGAGGCCTCGGCCGGTGATCGATCGCAGTTCGGTGGCGGCGCCGCGGGCGGTGAGCACGGGCTTGATGATGTGGCGCGGCCGTGGGCAGGTCGCGAAGACGTGATGGAGATCGGCGACGGCGTCGGCGACGGTTTCGTGCACGGTCGCGGCGTCGAGGATGCGGTCGGCTCCGGACGCGTTGCGCCATGCCTTGGCTTGTGGCCAGCCGTCGCGAGGGGACACCAGGCGCATTTCGAACAGGCCGCCATTGCCCATGGCGCGGGCGCAAGCGCCGATGTTATCGGCCAGTTGTGGGCGTACGAGGATGACCACGGGTGCCGCCGTGGTGGGTTGCAGGTCGGCTCCGCCGTCGCGTCCGGTCACGAGGTGATTTTCACTCCGCTTTCCGCCAGGTCGTGCCCTGGGGGCCGTCTTCCAGGATGATTCCGCGCGTCAGCAGATCGGCGCGAATGGCGTCGGCGCGGGTGAAATCGCGGGATTTGCGCGCGGCGAGGCGATCCTGGATCGCGGCCTCGATCGCGCTGGTATCGGCCAGACCGCCCCGGAACCAGGCGTCGGGCGGTTGGGTTAGTAAGCCGAGAAGCGCGCCGGCGGCTTTCAGGTTCGCGGCGGCGGTGGCGTCGCCGGCCAGCGCGGCGTCGGACAGAGCGTGCATCGCCGACAGGGCCAGCGGTGTGTTCAGATCGTCGCACAACGCCTCCATCACCTGGACCGGCGGCGTGTCCTGGTTCGCGTCGGGGAAGCGTTCCAACGCGCGGTAGAAGCGATCGAGCTCCTTCTTCGCCTCGGTGATCGCCGCGTCGCTGAAGTCCGGGGTGGAGCGGTAATGGGTGCGCAGGAGCAACAAGCGGATGACCTCGCCGGGGGCGCGATGAAGGGCGTCGCGTAATGTCGTGAAATTGCCCAATGATTTGGACATTTTTTCGCCGTTGACGAGGAGCATGCCGTTGTGGACCCAGTAGCGGGCGAACTGGCTGCCGGGGAAGGCGCAGAGGCTCTGCGCGACCTCGTTCTCATGGTGCGGGAAGATGAGATCGGTGCCGCCGCCGTGGATGTCGAAGGACTCGCCGAGATGACGCCAGGACATGGCGGAGCACTCGATATGCCAGCCGGGGCGGCCGCGGCCCCAGGGGCTGTCCCATCCGGGCAGATCGGGGGGGGAGGGTTTCCACATGACGAAATCGCCGGGGTCGTTCTTGTAGGGCGCGACGTCGATCCGGGCCCCGGCGAGCAGTTCGTCGGGGCTGCGGCCGGACAGCGCGCCGTAGTTTGGGAAGCGGGCGACGGCGAACAGGACGTGGCCCTCGGCGGCGTAAGCGTGGCCGGAGGTGAGCAGGCGTTCGATGATCGCGATCATTTCGGGGATGTGGGCGGTGGCGGCGGGTTCGACGTCGGGGGGCAGGGCGCCGAGGGCGGCGACGTCCTGGTGGAAATCGCGTGTGGTATCGGCGGTCAGGGTGCCGATCGGCACGCCCATGGCGGCGGCGCGGGCGTTGATCTTGTCGTCGACGTCGGTGAGGTTGCGGACGTAGGTCAGGCGCGGATACAGGCGCCGCAGCAGGCGCGCGAGCACGTCGTACACCACGATGGGGCGGGCATTGCCGACATGCGCCAGGTCGTAAACCGTCGGTCCGCAGACATACATCCGGACATGCGCGGGATCGATGGGGATGAACCGCTCCTTACGGCGGGTCAGGCTGTTGTGCAGATGCAGGTCGGGCATGTCTGGGGCTTACTCATCGTGACGGATCGGTCTTTTCGGCCAAAATCGCGTGGGGATCAACGTGAAGGAGGGGGCGAAGGAGGGGCAAAGCTGGCTTGAGTCGATGCGCGCCGCCTGCGAGAAGCGGAGATCAAGGGAGGGACGACCATGCGCGTTGGGATCCAGTTTTTTCCGGATGTCGGGCCGGAGGTGAAATCCGCGCGGGATTACTGGCAGGAAGCGTTGCGGCTGGTCGGGTTGGTGGATCGGTATGGGTATCATCACGTGCGCACGGTCGAGCATTATTTTCACCCGTATGGCGGATACAGTCCCAATCCGATCGTTTTTCTGGCGGCGGCGGCGCAGGTCACGAAAACGGCGCGGCTGGTGACGGGCGCGGTTTTGCCCGCGTTCAACCATCCGCTGAAGGTCGCCGGGGAATTGGCGATGCTGGATGCTCTGTCTGACGGTCGGTTGGATTGCGGGTTCGCTCGCGCGTTTTTGCCGCATGAGTTCGCCCGGTTCGGGGTCCCGCTTGATGAGAGCCGGGCGCGATTCGATGAGGGGGTGGAGCAAATCCGGCGCTTGCTGGAGGAGGAAAATGTGTCCAGCGAGGGGCGGTTTCACGCTTTTCAGAATGTGACGTCATTGCCCCGGCCGACGCAGACTCCGCGGCCGCCGTTTTATGTGGCGGCGTTGTCGACGCGGGAATCGTTCGAACGCGCGGGCGCGAATGGCTTCGGGATCATGGCGATTCCGATGGCGGGCGGGGCGATGAAGGATTTGATCGACGCGTATCGCGGGGCGCGCGCCGCCGCCGGTCACGCCGGTCCGGGCACGGTGATGCTGGCGTTCCACATGCTGTGTCACGAGGATCAGGCGGTGGCGGAAGACCTGGCGCGAGAGCCGATCAATCGTTATTTGCGGTCATTGGTCGAGGCTGCTTCGGACTGGACCACGGGTGCGGCATCGGCCGATTACCCCGGATATGATCAGGTGATCGCGTCCCTGGCGCGGGAGACGTTTGACACTCAGGTGGCGAAATGCGCTGCCTGGGTTGGCACGCCGGGTCGCATCCTGGACACGATCGCATCGTATCGCGCCCAGATTGGAGACTTCGAAATCGCCTCGTTACAGGTCAATTTCAATGACCTGCCGCTGGCGGCGGCCGAGTCGTCGATGCGTTTATTTGGCGAGAAGGTGCTGCCGCGGCTGGAACGCTGATCACATTTTACCGCGTGGCGATCCGTGACGAAGCGTTTCTATCATGTGAAATATGTTCAGGGTCAATGGTTTACGACGTGAATGCGGGCAAGCGAGACGGTTATGCCGCGCGAGGTGGCATCTAGGCGGACCATACACGTAGGCAGTAGTATGCGTCTACACTGGCAGGTGTTGGGGGCATGGTGCCGCTGGCCGGGAAGCTGCCTTAAAACGTTAAAGGAACAGAAGAATGCGATTTGCTGGATATGCGGCCATGGCCGCGCTTGGCGCCATGTTGACCCTGCCGGCGCTGGCTCAGGCGCCGACGAACACGCCGTCCGGGACGATGGTGCCGACGAAGCCGGTGGCTCCCCCGATGCCGATGACGCCGCCCGCGGTAAAGCCGATGACCCCGCCCCCGGCGACCACGATGGCGCCCGCGCCCGCCGCCAAGCCCGTTCCGGCGGTGAAGCCGGCCGCGACCGGACCGGTCGATCTGAACTCGGCGACGGCGGCCGAGCTGGACGGCGTGAAGTTCATCGGCAAGAAGCGCGCCGCCAAGATCATCGCCGGCCGGCCCTGGGCCTCGGCGGACGATCTGGTGACGAAGAAGATTCTGCCGAGGAAGCAGTTCGACCAGGTTAAAGACCGCCTTGTCGTGAAGTAAAACCATATGGCCGCGCGGGGTTATTCTCGCGCGGCCACGTGTGGTTTCCGGTCTGATCGACGTCGATCCAACTTATAAAAAACCTGGGGTGTGGCTGGTCATGTTGAACGACCTTATCGCGAAAATATCGGCGCAAACGGGGCTTCCGGCGGCGACGGTGCAGCCGGTCGTTGGGGCGTTGCTGGCGCATCTGAGCGATATTCTGCCGCCGCCGCTCGCGCATATGCTGGCGGTGTCGATGGGCATCCACCAGGAGCCGGATCAGCAGGCGTCGGTGCCGGCTGAGCAAGCGGCCTCGGGCGGCGGTCTTGGTGGATTGCTGGGTGGTGCCGGTGGCAACGATTCCCTGGGTGGATTGTTGGGCGGCCTGTTGGGTGGAGGCGGAGGCGCGCAGGGAAGTTTCGCCGGCGCGGGCGCGTTGGCCAGCGTCGCGGAGTCGCTTCTGGGCGGGTTGCTGTCCGGGCGGCGTTAAAAGATCGCGGTCAGGGGTTGGACCAGGCGGGATTGGTCCAACCGTTGGTGTCGTAGTCGGCCATGCACTCGTCGACCAAAGCTTCCATCGCCTTCAGGCCGCCGCCGCGCTGCGCGCCCGTCAATACCTGGGCACGGATATCCTCCCAGCCGCCGGAATAGTTGCGTTCGTAAAGTTCGTGGCGGCCGGCGAATTCGGTGCCGACGGAATCCCACAGCAGTTTCATGATTTTCACACGCTCGACATGGCCGATGTCGTGGGAGCCGCGGACGTATTGGCGCAAATACGGCTCGACCTCCGGGTTGGCGAAGTCCTTGACCGAGGATGGGAGATAGATGAGCGCCGAGGTCACGGTCTTCTGCACGATGTCCTTGATGCGTGGCCAGGAGTCGGGGCCGAACACGCGGTAGGACATGGCGGCCTGTAGATCGGGTAATAAGGCGTCGCCTTTCCAGGGTTGCGGGTTGTTGGCCATCGCGTCGGACAGCGACCAGAACAGATGGCGCCATGCGATGACCTCACCCAGAAGCACCTGGTTATGGCGGGCTTCATCGCCGCCTGTGCAGTGCAGGGCTTTGGCGAGCAGCCCCGAGATGAAATCCAGTTTCACGGCGTAGCGCGTACAGCCCTGGAACATCGCGCCGTGGACGAAGCCGGTGCCGGGAAAGAAGCTCATGACGCGGGCGGGGTCGCGGTAGATGAACACGTCCTCCCACGGGACGAAGACGTTATCCATGACGAAGATGGCGTCGTTTTCATCGAAACGGGATGACAACGGATAGTCGAAGGGGGATTTGGCGGCGGCTTCATAGGACGTGCGGCAGATGAGTTTCAGTCCGGGCGCGTTGATGGGGACCATGAACATGACGGACATGTCCAGATCCTCGGTGGCGGTTTTCGAGGATTGGCCCATGAAATTATAATGCGTGAAGGCGGCGGAGGTGGCGACGACCTTGGCGCCGGAGACGTAGATCCCCGCGGCGGTTTCTTTCTTCACGCAGGCGTAGACGTCTTTCACGTCCTCGGGTGGCCGGTGGCGGTCGATGGGCGGATTGACGATGGCGTGGTTCATGAACGGAACGGCTTCTTGCGCGCGTTTGTACCAGGCGCGGGCGTTGGGGGCGTATTCGCCGTAATATTCGGGGAAGCCGCCAAGCGTGTTGGAGAAAGCGGCTTTGTAATCCGGGGTGCGGCCCATCCAGCCGTAGGACAGGCGGGCCCATCCGGCGATGGCGTCTTGCGCGCCGCGCATATCCTCACGCGAGCGGGGGACGCGGAAGAATTTATGGGTATAGCCGCCGGAGCCGGTGTCGGTCGGACAGGTCAGCGTGTCCTTCGATTTCGGATCGTGCAGCGCGTCGTACAGGCGGGCGATCGAGCGGATGGCGTTGCGGAAGGCGGGGTGTGTGGTGACGTCCGCGACACGCTCGCCATCGATGTAAACCGCGCGTCCGTCGCGCAGGCTTTCGATGTATTCGGCGCCGGTGAAGGGGCGGCCTTTATCGGCGATGATGTCTTCCGGGCGCATGATCGTCCTCCTGACGGGAACCATGCCAGCACTGGGGGCGGTGGGCCAGAGGAGTTTGGGGTGCGCGATTTACGGGGCGCGCGGTTGGGGTTAGTATTTAACCATGGACACGGATGACAGGCGCGCGCACCACGATATGGGTGGTGTTTCGAAATTCATGTGCGAGGCGGTTGATGTCGAACCGCACGCGCTGACCGAATTCGATCGTCAGGTGGATGCGTTGCGCGGGGTGTTGGGCGCGAAGCAGATCATGACGGTCGATGAACTGCGGCGCGGGATCGAGTCGATCCCCGAGGATGAGTATCACCGGCTGACGTATTACCGCCGGTGGATCCGCTCGATCGCGGATAATCTACTGCGCAAGGGGATCCTGACTGAGCAGGAACTGCGCGCGGCATTGGAGGGATCCTGATGTTCGCGGTGGGCCAGGATGTGGTGGTGAAGAACGATTGGCCGGAGGCGGTGGGCCCCGCGCATATTCGCACGCCGCATTATTTGCGTGGGCATAAAGGGCGGATCGCGCGGTATCTGGGCGATCATCCGAACCCCGAGGATCTGGCCTTCGCCCGCCCGGCGGCGAGGCGTCCGCTGTATCACGTGACGTTTCCGATGAACGAGGTCTGGCCCGATGGCAAAGGCGGCGACGAACTGGTTGTCGAGATTTATGAACATTGGTTGGAGCGGTCATGAGCCTGGTTGAAACGGATGGCGAGGCGCTGTTGATCGCGGTGCGGAAACTGCTGCTCGCGAAAAATCTGGTGACGGAAGCTGAACTTATTCAACGCCGCGAGGCCACGGATAACGCGAGCCCAGGACAGGGGGCGAGAATGGTGGCGCGGGCGTGGGTGGATGCGGGATTTAAGGCGTTGATGCTGGAAGATGGCACCAAGGCGGCGGAGGCGATGAATATTCCGATGGTGGGGATGCCTCCGTTGGGTGTGTTGGAAAACACCGCCGAGGTGCATAATTTAATCGTTTGCACGTTGTGCAGTTGTTATCCTCGGGCAGTGCTGGGGTATCCGCCGTTCTGGTATAAGTCGGCGGCGTATCGTTCCAGGGCGGTGCGGGATCCGCGTGGTTTGCTGGCGGAATTTCGCACGACGTTGCCGGATGACATTAAGATTCATGTGGTGGATTCGACGGCGGATTACCGGTGGATGGTGTTGCCTCGGCGGCCCGAGGGGACGGATGGGTGGAGCGTCGAGCAGCTGACAGCGATCGTGCGTGAGGGTGATATGGTTGGGGTGACGGTGCCCTCAGCTTGATCCCGGTAGACCGGGATCGGTGAGTTTGAGGCTGGCGCGTTGTTGGATCGCTTGCCACCAGGTCGCGAGTTTTGGATGCTGGGTCAGAGCCGCGTGACCTTCGGGCGCGGCGATGAAATAGGCCATCATCGGAGCGAGATGGAGGTCCGCGAGGGTCAGCGGGCTGGCGGGATCGATCAGGATTTCCAAGGCAGCGAGAGCGCGGTTGGAGGCGACCAGGCCGGCTTCGATTTGCTGTTCGTCGTGAGGCAGTCCGGACGCGGGTTTGAAGACGCGGTGGGAAAACACCTGGCGCACCATGGGCCAATACGCGTAGGCGTCGATGATCGCGATGATTTGGTTCATGCGGGCGCGGCGCCGCGGATCGGCGGGTTGTAACGCGGGTTCCAGGAAGGCTTCATCGAGATAACGAGAGATCGCGGTGGTTTCGAATAGGATGAAACCATCGTGATCCAAGGCGGGCACGCGTTGGAAAGGGTGGATCGTCAGATAGGATGAAGGCGCGTCGGGGACGAAGGGATTGATCTCCGCATACTCATACCAACGGCCCTTAATGTTGACCCATCTTCGATGGGCCAACGGCCGTCGGTATCCTTATTGGTTTCGCGCGCCGCCGCCCGCCAACCCGGCGCG
>JAYVXQ010000033.1:0-2689 GCA_043785025.1 Acetobacteraceae bacterium | reverse complement strand
GCTCGCCCCCATGCTGGCGATCGGCGCCCTGGTCGCGATGAACACGGCCGGTCACAAACGCGTCTCGATCTCGCCCTATGGCGATGTGTTCGTGCTGGCCCGGATCATTTACGAAGGGCCGGGGATGACGGTGCTGCGCCGCGATTGTCCCGACAGCGGCTGGCTTTTATGTCCTTACCTCGACCGGTTTCCACCCACATCGGATGAGTTTCTGTGGGACAAGACCAGCCCGATCCTTTACGCGGGCGGGCATAAAGCGATCTCCGTCGACGCGCGCGCCATCATCGCCGCGGCGGTGCGCGCCGAGCCCGCGGCGCTGTTGCGCGCCAGTTGGGACAACACGATCGAACAGGCATTGCGCTTCGCCACCGGTGACGGGTTGGACCCGTGGGAGCAAGAGGTCGGCACCTGGATCGCGCGTGATTTTCCGGGATCCGAGCATGAGCGGTTTCGCGCCGCGCGTCAGCAGCAGGGACGGTTGATGGTGCCGCCGGTGTTGCAAATCATCCATCAGGCCCTGGCACTGGCGGGGATCGCCGCCGCGGTCATCCTGTTGCCCCTGGCCTGGCGCCGCCGGCATCTGGCCGCGTGGTTCCTGGCCTTCGCGTTGCTCACGCTGCCGGTCAGCGCCGCGATCACCGGTGCCCTGTCGACGCCGCATGATCGTTACCAAAGCCGGATTGTCTGGCTGCCTTTATGTATCGCGCTGTTCAGCGCGCCGTCCCTCATGGGGCGGCGGACGCCGGCATGAAGCTGATCAACCGGAACGTGGTCTGGTCGGCGCTGGAGGCCGGCGGGGCGGCGGTATTTTCCGTCACCTCGGCGTTCCTGGTGGCGCGGTTGATCGGCCCGTTCGAGTTTGGGATCGGCGCCGCCATCGTCGCGGTGCACGTGCTATTATGGGTGGCGGTGAACAGCCTGTTCGCGGACGCGATCGTCCAGCGCGCCCAGATGGACGCCGATGTCCTGTCGAGCGCGGTCTGGGCTGCGACCGCGGTGGGTGTGCTGGCCATGCCCGTCCAGATCGGCATGGGCTGGCTGTTGGCGGAGATCATGGACGATCCGCGTTTGCTGGCGATGGCGATCGTGCTGGCGGCGCCTTTGCCGTTCGTCGGCATGGGCGGCGCGCTGCAGGGAAAATTGACGCGAGAACGGCGTTACCGGATTTTGGCGGCCCGCACCCTGATCGGCCAGGGGGTGGGCATGGTCACCGGCATCGCCTTCGCCCTCCAGCACGCCGGGGCATGGGCGCCTGTCGCGCAACAAGCGGTGGTGTCGGCGATCTCAGCCGGGGTGTTGATCGCGGCCGCGGGATGGCGGCCCGCCGCCATGTTCGACCAAACCCATGTGCGGGCGCTGCTGCGCACCGGCCTGCCGCTGACGGCCAGCACGCTGGTGCAAATCGGGCGTTACCGGGTGTTCGCGCTGCTGATCGGCGCCACCTCCGGGCCAGCGGCTCTGGGCCAGGTGCATATCGCGTTCCGGCTGGTGGATACACTGCGGGAGATCACGTTCACCGCGCTGTGGCGGCTGCTGCTGCCGATCTTGTCCGAGCATCAGCATGATCGCGCCGCGATGCTGGCGCGGGTGGATCGGCTGACCCGGCTGTCGAGTTGGGTCACCATGCCGGTGTGCGGTGCGCTGTTGATCAGTCTGGTGCCGTTCACGACGCTGATTCTGGGACCGATGTGGCGCGAGGCGGGCGAGGCCGCTTTGCCGTTGGCGGGCCTGATGGCGCTGCTGGCGCTGATGTTTCCCTCGGGCGTGGCGTTGATCGCGATGGGGATGGCGCGGTTCACGCTCTACGCCAATCTGGTGGGCGTGGCGGCCACGGTCGTTTTCGTGCTGGCGTTCGGGCCGGAGTCGCCGTGGCCCGCTGTGCTGGTGTGGTGCGCGGCGCAATTGTTCGTCAGTCCGTTTAGCCTCTGGGTGAATGGCCGCGCATTGGGCGTCGGGCCGCTGCGGCCGCTGCGCGACGGGGTGCCGGCGTTGCTGGTGACGGCCCTCGCGGTGACGCTGGCGGTGCTGCTGGATGACGCGGGATCGTTCGAGAGTCTCGCGCGGAGAGGCGCCGTTTTCACCGCGGTGCTCGGCGTTTACGCGGGCGCGCGCTTTTGGGGCGCGCGGGTTTGGCGGATCCCGGCGGCTGAGGTGGATGTCGCGCGTTAGGGCGCGATCGTCTGAAGTTGAACCAACTTCAGACGGGAATCGCCCTCTGAAACTTCACAAACGCGGACCTTGATCGCGTCAACCTGACGCGATCAAGGTCTGGCACGGCAATCGATCCTGCGGTCAGGCTCATTGACGCCTTTATCATCAACCAATCCCTGGAAGCCGCCCGATCAAATGAACCCGGTCCAATCATCCAGAGATCAAAACGAGCGGCGGCAGCCGGGGTCTGGTAACCGCCCTTACGTTGCAAACCGCCGGAGAAAGGACAAAACCCCGCCATGGTGGTCATCCATCGCGCTCATGGATACCGTTTCGTCATCTATACTCAGGACCACGAGCCGGCGCATATCCACATCACGGGTCCAGGCCAGGCGAAAATCAATCTGATCGGCCCCTCGGGAAACCCAGAATTGGTGTATGATATACCTGGGTTTCAGAGAAATCCGGGTATACGCGCCCAGGGTTGGTGTGGCGGCGGGCGCAAAACCAAAAGGATACCCGGATTTCGGAGAGATCC
>JAYVXQ010000032.1:0-2696 GCA_043785025.1 Acetobacteraceae bacterium | reverse complement strand
GTTAGAGCGTCATTCGGTCAGGTGGATACACCTGATCGAATAAAGATGCTCGCCGAAACAAATAGTTAGAGCGGTTTCCGTGAGCCAACCCGATCGGAAACCGCTCTAGCGGGCCTGTTGGATGGCGGAGAGAATCCAGTGGCCGCCTTGCGATTGGACGAACGTCCAAAGCTCGGTGGCGATCTGGTGCTCGGTCGGGCTGCCGTCGACGACCCGCCCGGTGCCGTCCTTGGTCACGTCGATCATGGAGAAGCGCATCGCCACGGTGGCATAGCGGCGGCCATTCTCAGCCCATGCCTGCGACAGATCGCCGGATTGCAGATGCACGTCGGTGACGCTGTTGGTCACGCCACGGCTTGTCAGGTCGGCCATCTGGTCGGCGAAGTAGCTGACCATTTCCGGCGTGGCCATACCGCGCAGCGCGTTCAAATCGCCCGCGGTCCAGGCGGCCTGGGTTGCCTGCAGCATCTGCTCGAACGTTTGGAAGTCGGCGGGGGTGATCTGCACCGGCGGCGGCGCGGACGCGGCGGACCCGCCCATCATCTGGTCCCCCATGGCGCCGGGAGGTCCCCCCGCCGGCACGGCCTCACGGGCAAACATGCCGGGACCGTTGGACTGCGCGCGCGCGCCGGAGAAGAAGCGGCGATACAGCCAGCGTCCGATGACGACGATCAGCAGGACCTGAATGAGAAAACCGAAAAACCCGCCAAAGCCCATGCCGTGGCCCATGAAACCGCCGCCGAACAGCATGCCGCCGATGCCGGCGCCGATCAGCCCGCCCATCAGCCCTGACATGAAGCCCGAGCGTTGCGGTGCCATCGGCGCCATGCCGGGTGCCGGCGCCTGGGTTGGCGCGCGTTGAGTGGTGGTGCGATCCATCTGCGACGCGCCGTTCGGCGCCGTGCGCGTGGGTGGCGGCGCGGAGTGGGTCATGCCACCGCGGCTGCCGCTGGATCCCCCGCCTCCCAGACGGGCATCCGCCGCCACTGGCGCCAGGACAAGGGCGATCGCCGCTGTCGCGGCCAGAAGACGTGAAGCTTGGTTGGACATTGGTGTGCCACTTTGTTGTTGAACCGAATGTAACCTGGTGTTTCAGCGGCCGAAAAGCAAGGGGGGGGCACGGAAGGCGCGAAATATCCCGAATCAGGCGCCCGCCATGGTCAGACTCTCGATCCGCAGGGTCGGCGAATCGCTGCCGCGGCGGAACACCAGGTCGTTGGCGGGCGTCAAATGAGCGAACATGTCCAGCAGATGGCCGGCGATGGTCAGCTCGGCGACCGGTTCGGCCAGTTGGCCGTCGCGGATCATGAAACCGGCCGCACCCCGGCTGTAATCGCCGGTCACGCCGTTGACGCCCATGCCGATCAACTCGGTCACATACAGGCCGAGTTTGATGTCGGCCATCAATGCCGCGGGCGTGAGAGGGCCGGCGGCGAACCAGAGGTTGGAGGCGCCGGGCGACGGCGGCCCGCCGGTGCCGCGCGACGCGTGGCCAGTGGAAACCATGCCCAATTGGCGCGCCGAGCGGCTGTCGAGCAGCCATGTGGTCAGCACGCCGTTTTCGATCAACGCGCGGGCTTTGGTGGGGGTGCCCTCGCCGTCGAACACGCGCGAGCGGGGGCCGCGTTTCCGGCGCGGGTCGTCGTGGATGAAGATGCCGTCGCCGAACAGTTTCTGGCCGAGTTTTTCCTTGAGGAAGCTGGTGCCGCGGGCGATCGAGGCGCCGTTGATGGCGCCCATCAGATGCCCAAGCAGCGAGGGCGCGACCCTTGGGTCGAACACCACCGGCAGTTTCGCGGTTTTCGGGCGCGTCGGATTGAGCCGCCGCAGCGCGCGTTGCGCGGCACTGGCGCCGATCGCGGCGGGATCGTCCAGATCGTTCAGATAGACCTTGGAGTCGTAATCGTAGTCGCGCTGCATGCCCGTGCCCTCGCCGACCAGCGCGGTCGCGCTAATGGAGTGGCTGGTGCCCGCGCGCTGGCCGGCGAACCCGGCGGAGGTCACGAGGTAGATCTCGCTGCGCCCGAACCCGGCGTCGGCGCCCTCGGTGTTGGTCACGCCCTTGGTGGCGAGGACGGCGTCCTCGGCGATGGCGGCGCGGGCGATCAGGGCCTCGGCGGAGGGTTCGGCGCTGTCTTCCATGTCCAGATTGGCGGTGTCGGGGGGGGCGGCGGTGTCGGCGAGGCCGCCATACGGGTCTTCCGGGACGACTTTGGCCATGGCGACGGCACGCTCAGCCAAAGCGCGGAAGCCGGCGGGATCGACGTTGGTGGCGGAGACCGAGGCGGCGCGTTTGCCGACGAAGACGCGCAGGCCGAGGTCCTGGCCCTCGGACCGTTCGACATGCTCGGTCTTGCCGAGGCGACGGGCGACGGAGAGCGAGGTTCCGGCG
Source organism: Acetobacteraceae bacterium (assembly GCA_043785025.1). Classification (GTDB taxonomy): domain Bacteria; phylum Pseudomonadota; class Alphaproteobacteria; order Acetobacterales; family Acetobacteraceae; genus Rhodopila. Next base: position 304 of record JAYVXQ010000032.1, on the reverse strand, counting down.
ATGAGGACGGCGTCGGCGGCATCCGCCCCGGCGGCGCGGGCATGAGAGATGAGGTCGGAGAGGCGGTCGAGGTGGTTCATGCGGGGTCCTCGGGCGGGTTGCTGCGTCAACGGTTTGTTCATCATTTGCCGTCAAAACGAAAAAGCCGGCGGGACTTCCCCCGCCGGCTCATCACCAGGAGGCATGAGATGTACTGTCACCTCATTCTCCTGCTGCTGATAGTGGTCATTCTTGGCGTCAAAGTCAAGATTACCATCGATCGGCGGTAGGGGAGGGGCCGGTCCGTTCAGCGGGCCGGCTCTCC
>JAYVXQ010000031.1:0-2697 GCA_043785025.1 Acetobacteraceae bacterium | reverse complement strand
TTGCTTCCATGATGGGCGGGCCGAATGGGAATTCCACCCATTTGACGGCCACGCCCAGGGGATTGAGGACGGCTTCGAGGCCGCGGCGTTGGCGTTCGGCCATCAGGATTGGGCCGCCTTTTTGGGTGCCGATGCGCACGACGGAGGCGGGGGAGGCCGAGGCTGGCGTGGCGGAGATGAACGCCGCGCCGGCCATCGACCCCAGCGATCTACGGCCGATCCCCGCGCGGGAAACGAGCAAATTCATGGATAGATCCTCACGAAACAAAAATGGGAGTTGCAACGGCGCGCCGTCAGCCGATCCCTCGACATCGCCGGGCGTCCGCCGCCCGGGATCGCGTTTCGCTGGTGATCATAGTGTGTGTCCTCATTTCCCGGCGCCACCGGCGTCTGGACGGGATATGAGGATATTTTTCTATGAAACCGCAATAGACAAACCGAAAAAAGAATATTTTTATATAAAATCAGTTTATGTAAAATACTATTCTAAATTTTACCGGTCATCGGGCACGATCGAACTCCGGGCCCAGGCCCGCCAACGTGAAATCAAAGGCCAGAGCCCGATCGTCTGAAGTTGAACCAACTTCAGACGTGAATCGCCCTCTGAAACCTAACAAACGCGGACCTTGATCGCGTCAACCTGACGCAATCTAGGTCCAGGCGCGACGCCGATCGTTCGTTCCGCCCGATATCATCATGAAGCCAGCGCGCTTCGCGCCGTGCTCAAAAACCCCTGGCCGAGGATGCGGGAAAACCCTACTCCGCCGCGCCGCCCAAGGTGCCGACAAAATCCTCAAAATCCTTCGCTTCGCGGAAATTGCGATATACGCTCGCGAAACGAACATAGGCGACTTTATCCAGTTCCTTCAGCGTATCCATCACCAGCTCGCCAATTTGCTTGCTTGGGACGTCGCTTTCGCCCGATGCCTCCAACTGGCGCACGAGGGAGTTGACGATCCGCTCGATCCGCTCCTCCTGAATTGGGCGTTTTCGTAACGAAATCCGGATGGAGCGGGCCAGTTTGTCGCGATCGAAGGGGACGCGCCTGCCGTCGGATTTCACCACGGTCAAATCGCGCAACTGCACCCGCTCCACCGTCGTGAAGCGCTGCCCGCAGGTGCCGCAAAACCGCCGCCGCCGGATCGCGCCGTTATCCTCGGTCGGACGGCTGTCTTTGACCTGGGTGTCTTCCGAGCCGCAGAAGGGGCAGCGCATGTCCGCTCACAACCCCGCGTAGATCGGAAACCGCGCGCACATGTCGCGCACGCGCGCACCGACCGCCGCCTCGGCCGCCGCGTTCGCGCCGTCGTTCGCCCCGCCGTTCGCCCCGCCGTTCGATCGGCCCAAACCCTCCAGCACCTCGTTGATCATCAGCCCGATTTCGCGGAATTCCGCCACGCCGAACCCGCGCGTCGTCGCGGCGGGGGAGCCGAGGCGCACGCCCGAGGTGATTGCCGGTTTTTCCGGATCGAACGGGATCGCGTTCTTGTTGGCGGTGATATGGGCGCGTTCCAACGAGGCCTCGCCCGCCTTGCCGGTCACCCGTTTCGGACGCAGATCGACCAGCATCAGGTGGCTGTCCGTCCCGCCGGAGACGATATCCAGGCCACAGCCTTTCAACGTCTCCGCCAGCACATGGGCGTTCTCGCGCACGGCTTTTTGATAGGCGCGGAATTCCGGGCGCAATGCTTCCAAAAACGCCACCGCCTTGCCGGCGATGACATGCATCAGCGGTCCGCCTTGCAGGCCGGGGAATACCGCCGAGTTGATTTTCTTGCCGAGGTCCAGATCGTTCGACAGGATCATCCCACCGCGCGGCCCGCGCAGAGTCTTGTGCGTCGTGGTGGTGACGACATGGGCGTGCGGCAGCGGGCTCGGGAACTGCTCGGCGGCGACCAGGCCGGCGAAATGCGCCATGTCGACCATGAAATACGCGCCGACCTCATCGGCGATGCGGCGGAAGCGGGCGAAATCGATCACTCGCGGATAGGCGGAGCCTCCGGCGATGATCAGCTTCGGTTTCTCGGCGCGCGCGAGGCGTTCCATCTCCTCATAGTCCAACAGGCCGTCGTCGCGGCGGACGCCGTATTGCACGGCGTTGAACCATTTGCCCGACAGGTTCGGCGCGGCGCCGTGGGTCAGATGGCCGCCGGCCGCGAGGCTCATGCCGAGGATGGTATCGCCCGGCTTCACCAGCGCCAGGAACACCGCCTGGTTGGCCTGGGCGCCGGAATGGGGTTGGACGTTGGCGAAGGCGCAGCCGAAGAGCTGTTTGGCGCGCGCGATGGCCAGTTCCTCGGCGACGTCCACATGCACGCAGCCGCCGTAATAGCGGCGTCCGGGGTAACCCTCGGCGTATTTATTGGTCAGCACGGAGCCCTGGGCTTCGAGCACGGCGCGGGAGACCATGTTTTCCGAGGCGATCAGTTCGATGCCGTCGCGCTGGCGTTCGAGTTCCAGGCCCATGGCGGCGGCGAGTTCGGGATCGGTTTCGGCGAGCGAGGCGGAGAAGAAGCGTGCGGCGCTGGCGGCCAGGGTCTGCTCATTCATGGGGGGATTCCGTGGTTGGGCTGGCGCCGTGTAAGCACGAGGGGGAGCGGTGATGCAAGGTCGCGCCCGCTAAACCCCCCGCGCCATCAATATCTCGTCGTAATAAACCCCGTCCAGTTTCAGCGCCTGGGCTTCCCGCCCATAGTC
>JAYVXQ010000030.1:0-2697 GCA_043785025.1 Acetobacteraceae bacterium | reverse complement strand
GGCGGCGCAACAGAACCCCGATCCGCTCCAACCCGCGCAGGGTTTTGAGGTAGACCATGCCGCCCCGGATGGTCAGGTCGCCCGCTTCCACCAGGCTGATCGACCATTCGCGGGCGAGCAGCACATGCTCGAACCACAGCGGGTCGGTGTGACCGCCCGACAGCAAGGCGACGCCGCCCTCCCGGTTCGGGGCGAGCGCGCGCAAGGCGTCGCCGGTGGCCTCCATGAACGGGCGCAGCGCCTCGATCGACTGGTTCTGGAACAGTTCCGGCACGATGCGCGCGAGGTTGCGGCGGTTTTCCAGCGCGTAGGCCATGCCACGGGCCTGGTCGGTGCGGTCGGCCATGACGCGCCAGACGCCGTCATCGCCGCGCATCAAGTCGGCGGCGTAGACGTGCAAATGGCGGGCCGCGGCGTCGTCGCCGGCGCTGGCGCGGCAGGGGCGGAGGAAGTTGGGGTTGCCGAAAATCAGCTCGGGCGGCAGCGCGCCGGATTCCACCAGACGGCCGGGTCCGTAGACGTCGGCGAGGATGGCGTCGATCAGGCGGGCGCGTTGGGCGAGGCCTTTTTCGAGGTCGGCGAATTCCGAAGCCGATAATACCAGAGGAATGGGGTCGCAGCGCCAACTCACCTGTTGCTCGCCGGGCAGCAGCGTGGTCAGGCCTTCGTCAGCGAAGGCGCGTTCCAGCAATTGGGCGCGATCCGCCAGGACTTCATGGCCGAGGCTGAGCATGGCACCGAAGACCGACCGCCAATGGGGACGGATGCGGCTGGCGCCATCAACCATTTCATCGAGTGGGGGGGGATCAGTCATAGCCACGCGCGCAGGGTGCTCGCCCGATGGGGGTGTTGTCCACCGCTTATCGGCGCCCTCATGGCGGGTTTCAGGGTGGAACCCTGATATCTTCCATCACCCGATCGCCGAGACATTGGCGCCGCGAACGGCATGCCAGGCGGCGGCGATCGCGGCCACGGTTCGATCGGCGTCAGGTTGCGTCGTCGCGCCGGAAATGACCGACAGGCGCATGACCCATTGGCCGCGCCAGCGGGCCCCGCCCGCGAACAACACGCCGTCCTCCTGCGTCTTCGCGATCACCGCCTGGGTTTGACGGTCGGCCTCCGCGCCGGATCCGAACGCCACGATGATCTGATTGAGCACGACATCGTTGAGCACGCGCACGCCGGGAAGCGCCGCCAGATCGCGCGCCATGCCGGCGGCGAGCCCAACGTGATGGGCGATCATCCCGGCGATGCCCGCGCGTCCCAGATGGCGGATCATCGCATAGGTGGCGAAGCCCCGGGCGCGGCGCGACAATTCGGGAACGAAATGGCTCGGGTCGCGCTCCCCCGCCGCGACGGGCGGCAAATAGCTGGCGGCGATGGTCATGGCATCGCGATGCGCGTCAGCGTCGCGCACGATGGCATAGCCGCAATCATAAGGGGTTTGCAGCCATTTATGGCCGTCGGTGGCCCATGAATCGGCGCGCCCAATGGCGGCGGCGAGATGAGCGGTGGCCGGGTTGGCGCGGGCCCACAGGCCGAAGGCGCCGTCGACGTGAACCCAGGCGGATTTTTCGTGCGCCAACGGGATGATTTTATCGAGCGGATCGAAGGCGCCGGTATTGAGCTGTCCGGCCTGGGTTGCCACGATCATCGGGCCGGACAGATCGCGGATCGCGGCGGCGAAGGCGTCCGGATCGATCGCGCCCTGATCGTTGGTGGCGACGCGGATCACTCTGTCATGCCCCAGGCCGAGGAATTGCAGCGCGGAGAACACCGTCGTGTGCGCGTCATCGCCGATCAGGACATGGATCGGCGGCGCGCCGAACAAGCCGCGCGCGTTCACATCCCAGCCGATGCGTTTCAGCACCGCGCCTCGGGCGGCGGCGAGGCCGACGAAATTCGCCGCGGTCGCGCCAGTGACAAACCCAACCGAGGATTCACGCGGCAGGTCCAGCAGATCCAGCAGCCAGGCCGCCGCCACGGTTTCGGCCGCCGCCGCCGAGGGGCTGGCGACATGATTGCCCGCGTTTTGCCCCCAGGCGGCGGTCAGCATGTCGGCGGCGACCCCCATGGGGTGGGAGGCGCCGATCACCCAACCGAAGAAGCGCGGACCGGTCATCGCGCGCAATCCCGGCGTCGCGGCCGCGGCGAGGTCTCGCAATACGGTTTCGGCGTCGGCACCGGTCTCCGGCGTCGGGGCGGCGAAACGGGGCAACACCTCGGCGTAGGACGAGGGTTTGTCGATCGGATCGGCGGTCAGCTCGCGGTAGTCGGCGGCGAGCGAGGCCGCCCGCGCGAACAGGCCGCGGGTCGTGATGGGGCCAGCGGGAGGAAAACTGGACGGATCACCGGGCAGCCCACTGGGCGGATCACTGGGAGGCCCATTGGGAGGCCCATTGGGAGGCCCATTGGGAGGATCGTGGGGCGGGCGCATTATTGTGATCTCTCCCGGTTCGCCGCCTTGGTCAGTGTCCGGAATGGGCACCGGAGAAATCCGGGGCGGGCAGACCGGACGCGGCGAGTTGTTTCACCAGCGCCGCCTTCAACCCTTCCAGCCCTTGCGCGGTCTTCGCCTCGGCGCGCGCGACCAGCACCGCCTGAGTGTTGGAGGCGCGCAGCAGCCACCAGCCATCCGCCGTCAGCACGCGCACGCCGTCGGTTTCGGAGACTTTGGCGCCCTCCAGTTTCAGGCGG
>JAYVXQ010000029.1:0-8890 GCA_043785025.1 Acetobacteraceae bacterium | reverse complement strand
CCGCGTAGATCGGTTGGAAATCGAAATCCCAGGGGGCGATGTCCACGCTCGCGGCGGCGCGAACTTCGGGGCGGGTGGTGACGGGACCGGGAATGAGCAGCAGCATGGCGCGCAGGCATCGCACGGCACAGCCCAGAAATCCACCCGTGAGCTTGCCAAACTCTGGGCTTCGGCGATCATACCGGGAAACACACCGGAGGACGTCCCATGATCACCAAATTCGACAGTCTTTACGCCGGCCATGTCGATCTTGAGAACATCGGCTATGGCGGCACGCCGATCAACGACCGGCTTTATGACAACGCGCATTTGTCGACGGCTTTGTTCAAGGCCGAGGCGATGGCGAAGAAAATGGATGAGCTTGGCTTCAACACGTTCTGGATGGCGGAGCATCATTTTCAGCGCGAGGGCACCGAATGCATCCCCAACGTGCTGTTGATGGCGCTGCATCTGACGCATGCGACGAAAAATCTGAAAATCGGCACCGGCTTCAACGTCGCGCCGATGTGGCATCCGTTACGGTTGGCTGAGGATTACGCGATGGCGGATATTCTGACCAAAGGCCGCGTCGTGTTCGGGGTCGGCCGCGGGTATCACACGCGGGAGGTCGAAACCTTTGGCTCGCCGTTGCAGGATCAGGAGGCCAATCGCGAATTGTTTGAAGAGCAGGTCGATATCATTTTCAAGGCGTTCAACAACGACTCGTTCAGTCATAAGGGAAAATATTACACGCTGCCGCCCGAGGTGCCGTATCGCGGCTATACCCTGAAAGACCTGACCCTGGTGCCCAGGCCGGCGCGTCTGCCGGTGGAATGCTGGCAGCCGGTGCAAGGCGGATCGGAGCGGGCGCTGCGCTTCATGGCGAAGCACGGCATTCAGGGGATGATCGGCGGCGGCTCGGCGGATGGCGGGGCGATGCACGACGTCGTGCTGAAATGGCGCGATGTGCACCGTGAGATGGGCCAGGATCTCGCGTTGGGTGAGCGGCTGTGTTTCGGCTTCCACGCTTATATCGGTGACAGCCGGGAGCAATGCATGCGCGAGGCGGCGAAATATTACGAAGAGAATATGAAGATGTTCGGCGAGTTGCGCCTGAACAAGACCATGAGCGAAGAGCAGATCGAAATCATGCGTGATCCGAAACGCGCGCCCACGGCGAAATTGCCGCGGATCGAGGACGCGGTGAAATCGGGCGGGTTCCTGACGGGATCGCCCGATGAGATCATCGAGCATCTGATGAAATTGGAAAAAGCCTATCCGGGTCTGGATCGGATCTCGATCAGCCTGTCGGTCGGCGTGCCGGAGGCGGTGGCGTTGGAGCAGTTGGAGCGTTTCGCGAAAGAGGTGATGCCGGCGTTCAAGAACCGGAAGCTGGAGGTTACGACGGCGGAAATGGCGAAATAATCAGCGCTGCACCAGTTCCACCATGATGCCTTCCGGCCCCCTGATGAAGGCCAGTCTCAATCCGGGACTGCGCGTGACGGGGCCGATGGGGATGTCGGCGCCCTTCGCGCGGAGGGTGGCGCACACGTCGTCGAGGTTTTCGACCGTCAGGCCGATGTGTTCGACGCCGTAATACGGAAACGCGGGCGCCTCGGTCATCGTGTCATGCGGGTGGGCGGGCGCGGTCAGGATGGTCTGACCGCCAAGGACGAGGGAGACGCGCATCTGGCCGGGATAGAGCGTGCCCGGCGGGTAGGTGTCGCGTTTCACCGTGGCCCCGAACATCGATTCGAAGAACCGCGCGACGGCGTCGGGATCATGGCAGCGCAGATGGACGTGATCGAAACGAAATGCGGGTTGGGTCATGCCAGATCGAGGCGATAGAACCGTGTGGCGGTGCCGCTGAACAAATCGGTTTTCTCCGTTGCCGAGGCGCCCTTCGCCATGATCTTGCAGGCGTTCCAGAATGCCTGATAGCCGTATGATCCCTTGTCGACCGGGAAATTACTTTCGAACATGCAGCGATTGGCGCCGAATGCCGCAATGCAGACATCGACATAGGGCTTCCAGGCGGCGGCGAGGGTTTCTGACGATGGTGGCTCGGCTTTTTCGTGGAAATCCCAGCCGTTGATGCGCATCGCCATGCCGCCGAGTTTGACCACGACGTTGGGGCAGGTGGCGAGGTCGCGGATTGCGTTCGACCAGGTCGCGAAAATCTCCTCGCGACGGCCGGCATAGGCGCCGATCGCGAGGGGACCGCCGATGTGATTGAGGCAGATGCCGGTGCCGGGGAAGGCGCGGGCCAGTGCCGCCACGTCGGGGATTTGCGGGTGATACAGCCAGGCGTCGAAGGTGAGGTTCAGGGGGGCGAGGGCAGAGAACCCCTCGCGGAAGGATTTATCCGCCATCAAATGCGGCGGCGGGCTGTAGGCCGGATTCATCAAGGCGGGATCGGCGTCGTATGCGGTGATATGGCGGATGCCGCGGAAGCGATCGCCGCCGGCGCGGATATGCGCCTCCAGCACCGCGGACACTGATGAGCCCAATCGCAGGTCGGCGTGGCCGACGATGCCGGCGCAGATTTTGGCGGCACCGTAACCGCCCGAGGCGCTCATGGCCGCCACGCCGTTGACGAATTCGGTCTCGCCGACGGGACGCATTGGCTCGGGGCCGGTGGCGCGGTGCATGGAGCGGCATTGCACGAAGACGGTGCCGACGATGTTGTGGCCGCTGTTGGTATCGGCCAGCAAATCGTCGAGCCTATAGTTCCAGCCTGGACGTTCCCACAGATGGTGGTGCGGATCGACGATCGGCAGGCCGGGTTCCAGCACGGTTTCCGTCCGGCGGGCGAGCCATTCGTCACGTACTGGCAAATAGGGGCTGGTCGCGCTCATGGTTGGGTTCCTCCTGTGACGCGATCTTAGGGGTATTCGACGTTAAATGCCCAGAGCGGTTTCCGATCGCGCTGGCTCACGGAACCCGCTCTAAGTATTTGTTTTGGCGAGCATCTTTATCCGCTCAGGTGTGGCCACCTGATCGGACGATGCTCTATGGGTCCAATGCCGCGAGTTCGCCGACGGTCAATGGGCGGGCGGGGAAGCGGGCGCGGAACGGTTCGATCTCGGAAGGGTCGAGGCGGCGGGCATTGGCGACGATCCGGTGCGCCGATGGGCCGCACATGCGGCCCTGGCACGGTCCCATGCCGCAGCGGGTGAACGCCTTCAATTGATTGAGGCCCAGACAGCCGGTTTTGACGGCGGCGCGGATGTCACCGGCGGTGACCTCCTCGCAGCGGCAGACCAAGGTCGCGTCGTCGGGTGAGATGTTCAGGGGGGCGAACAGTGTGTCGATGAACCGGCGGGCGGCGTGGATGCGGGCAAGACGGGCCCGTAATGGCGCGGCCGTCCTGGTGTCGATGGCGCCAAGTGCTTGGGCGGCCCCGATGGCGGCGATCTCACCGGACAGGATCGCCGCCGCCGCGCCCGCGACTCCGGCGCCATCACCGGCGACGGCGATCAAAGGATGCGAGGTCTCGCCCCATTCATTCGTGACGGGTTGCCAGCAATCGTGCTCGCGGTTCCATTCATGCGCGCAGCCTAATGCGCGCGTTAATTGGATCGAGGGGATGACGCCGTCGTGTAACAGTAACAAATCGGCGGACACGGTTTGCTCGCGTCCTTGGGATCGGAATGAAATCGCGCTGAGGGATTTTTCGCCGATGGCGTGGATGGCGCTGGCGCTGATGTGGGGGATCGCGGCACGGCGGATCGCGCGCAGCCAGCCGAGGCCTTTGATGATCTCGGGCAACGCGGCAGGCGCGTGGCGGATCGCGCGCCATCGCGCGGTTGGGCTCGACATGTCGAGAATTCCGGCGATGCGCCCGCCGGCCTTTAAGACCTGCGAGACGTAAAGCGGGATCAGCGGTCCCTGGCCGGCGATCCAGGTGTTGGCGTCGGGCACCAGGCCGGCGGTTTTCAGGGCGATTTGCGCCGCCCCCACGGTCATCACGCCGGGTAGCGTCCAGCCGGGGATGGGCATCGGCCGCTCGGTCGTTCCGGTCGCGAGTAGAACCCGGCGGGCGCGGATCGATCGCGCAATGTTGTCCGCGGTCCAGTAGACCGTGCCATCGGCCTCGATGCCCCACAGGCCCGCGTTGAAATGGATGGCTGCGCCGGATTGCGTGAAGGCGTGGATTAGGGCGATTCCATCGGCATCGATGGCGCGGCGGCGTTCCAGCGCCTGCCAGATGCGTCCGCCGGCGGCGGGGTTTTCATCCAGCACGACGACACGAAGTCCGAGGCTTGTGGCTTGCACGGCCGCCGCCATTCCGGCGGGTCCGGCGCCGGCGATCAGCAGATCAGTGTCCATGTGTTTCGATGTCAATTTGTTTCAATGTGGGCGCCGTCATGGGCTGGGGTCATGCACGCCCGCTGGTTCGGCCGTCCGTCGACGGTCACGACGCACTCGAAACACGCCCCCATCAGGCACCATGGGCCGCGCGGCGCGCCCGAGATCGCGGAATGGCGCGTCACCATGATCCCCCCCGCGAGCATGGCGGTCGCGACGCTGTCGCCCTCGCGCGCCGAGACCGCCCGCCCGTCGACCGACAGGGTCAACGCGCCGATGGTGCCGCGCGACAGCATTCAGGCGATCTGGCCTTTGGGCAGCTTCGCCTCGACGATCGCGGCGTATAGCGCGACACCGTATGGGATCGTTTCGTCATTGAAGTCGTATTTGTGATTATGCAGCGCGGCGCTATCGCCATTGCCGAGGTTGATATGCGCGCCGGGCACCTGTTCCATCATGAAGCTGAAATCCTCGGAGCCCATGCCGGGCGGCGAGTGGCGATCGATATTGTCTTCTCCCACCAAAGCCGAGGCGACGTCAGCATAGGCCTGAACCTCGGCGGCGTCGTTGACCATGGGGGCGAAGATCAGGCGGAAATCCAGCGTCGCCTCGGCGCCGAAGCCGGCGGCGATGGAGGTGACAAGACGTTTCATATTCGTCTCGATCGTCGTCATTGTCTCGCGGTTCATGGTGCGCACGGTTCCCGCCATGGTCGCGGTTTGCGGGATGACATTGTAGGCGTCGCCGGATTGGATGCGGGTGATGCTGAGCACGGCGCTTTCCCGCGCGGGAATGTTACGAGAAATAATCGATTGCAGCGCGGTGCCCAGGTGACAGGCGACGAGTACGGGGTCGATGCTTTGTTGCGGATGGGCACCGTGTGCGCCCTTACCGGTGATCAGGATGTCGAAGAACGCGCCGCCCGCGGCACGGGCGCCGGGTCCGGTGATGAATTTGCCGACCGGCAATCCCGGCCGGTTATGCATGCCGTAGACGGCGTTGCAGGGAAACCGTTCGAACAATCCATCTTTCAGCATCGCGAGGGCGCCGCCGACGCCTTCCTCGGCGGGCTGGAAAATGAAGTTCACCGTGCCGTTGAAAGCGCGGGTTTCGGCGAGGTATTTCGCTGCCCCCAGCAGCATCGTCGTGTGCCCGTCATGGCCGCAGGCGTGCATGCGGCCGGGGTTTTGGCTGGCGTAGGGTAAATCCGTGGCTTCCAGGATCGGCAGCGCGTCCATATCGGCGCGCAGCCCGACCGAGGCCTGTCCATTGCCATTCCGTAACACTCCGACCACGCCCGTGACGCCAACGCCGCGATGCACCTCGATCCCCCATTCCTCCAGCTTTTTCGCCACCAGTTCGGCGGTGCGCACTTCTTCCAATCCCAGTTCGGGATGGGCGTGGATGTCCTGACGGATCGCGGCGAGTTCCGTCTGATAGGATTTGGCGCGGTCGAGATACGGCTGGGTCATGAGGGAACTCCGCTTTCACCAAAGATTTCGACATTGTGTTGACCGAGTTTCGGCGCGCCATCCTGGGGAATCGGGCGTTGCTTATCAAACGAAATTGGCAGGCCGACGATGCGCAACCCGCTGCCGGGCAGGGTGCGCAGCATGTCCATGGCGCTCAATTGCTCGGTTTCCGCCAGCTCGGCGATGTTGTTGACGGGGGCGATGGGCACGCCCGCGTCGCCGATCAGGCCCAACCAGTCGCGGCGCGATTTGGTCAGCAGCACCGGTTGCATCAGGCTGACCAGAGCCTCGCGGTTGGCGGCGCGCGGCGGGCTTTTGGCGAAGCGCGGATCCGCGGCCCATTCGGGGTGATCCATGGCGCGCGCGAGTTTCAGGAACAGCCGGTCATTGCCCGCGGCGATGCAGATCGGGCGGTCGCCGGTTTCAAAAATCTGATAGGGGGCGAGGGTCGCGCTGGCGGCGCCATGCCGTTTCGGCAATGTTTTGGTGACGTCATAGGCGTTCAGCGGGCCTTGCACCCAGGCGACCGCGCTTTCGAACAAAGACGTGTCGACGACACAGCCTTTGCCCGTGGTCTCACGCTGTTTCAACGCCGCGAGGGCGCCGATCGCGCACCACATCCCCGTCGCGGTGTCGTTGATGGCGGGGGCACAGAAGGTTGGCGGATCCTCGGGCCGGCCGGTCAGCGACACGACGGCACCGTAACATTGCAGCAGCGGATCGAAGCCGGGGGCGCGCGTCAGCGGTCCCTGATAACCGAAAGCCCAGATGGAACAGTAGATCAGGCGCGGATTGAGGGCCGTTAAGGCGGCCGGTCCGATGCCGAAATCGTCGACGATCCCCGGCCGCAAATTCTGGATCAGGATATCGGCGTGCTGAACCAGGGCTTTCAATTTGTCGATATCCGCCGGGTCCTTGATGTCCAGGGTGACCGAGCGCTTGCCGCGATTGTTGCTGTGGAAGCTGACGGAATCGCCATCGACGAAGGGCGGGCCCCACATCCGCGCGTCATCGCCGCCATCGGGTTTTTCGACCTTGATCACATCGGCGCCGAGATCGGCCAGGATGACCCCGGCCAGAGGACCGGCGAGCGCCTGACCGATTTCGACGACCTTGATGCCGTCCAGGGGTCCCGCCATGCTCACGCTCCCAAATTCAAACGCGAGCGGAATGTTTCGGTATTCAAACTGAACTCCTGCCCCTGCAGATCATCGGCCGCCGCGGTGCAGAGATAGACGATGGCGATCGCCGGATGCGCCACCGGTGTCAGGTTTTCGCGGGGGATTTTGCTGACCGCGTTGACGCCCGAGGCGCGAATCGAGACTTGCATATCCGTATCCGTCGTGCCTGGCTGAAACCCGAAAACCCTGATCCCGTGGGCTTCGTTCTCGAGATGGATCGCGCGGGTCAGCATCGCGAGGCCAGCCTTGGCGGTGCAATAGGCGCTCCAACCCTCCAACGGACGCATGGCCGCGCCGGAGGAGACGTTGACGATGGTCCCGCCGCCCGCCGCGATCATGCCCGGCAGCAAGGCGCGGATCGGGTGATAAGCGCCGGTCAGGTTGATCGCCAGGTTGCGCGCCCATGCGGCGGGATCGCTTTCGGCGATGCTGGCGATCGGCTCGATCACGCCGGCGTTGTTGATCAACGCGTCGACGCGGCCGAAACGGGTCTGGGTTTCCGACACCAGGCGTTGCACGGCGGCGAAGTCGGAGACGTCGTTGGGCATCGAAGCGGCGCGTCCACCGGCTGCTGTGATGGCGCCCGCGACGTCCGCGCATTGGGCACCGTCGCGGGCGGTCAGCATGATGGAGGCCCCCGCTTTGGCCAGCGCATGGGCGGCCGCGGCGCCGATGCCCCGGCTCGCTCCGGTGACGATAATGACTTTACCAGACAGGCTGCTCATGAGACTTCGGCTCCCTCGGTCGGCGCAGGTTTACGGGACATGGGGATGAGGGGCAAACTGAGGGGGGAAATCAGGGAAGCCAGACGATGCGCGTTTCGATGGGATTGCCGGTGCATGATTGGACGGCGTGCGCGGCGGCCGCACGTCAGGCGGAGGATGATGGCGCCGATATCGTCACGACCAATGAATTGCGCCATGATCCCTTTACGCCGCTGGCTTTCGCGGCGCTGGCGACCGAGCGGGTGGCGCTGGTGCCGTCAGTCGCGATCGCGTTCCCGCGCAGTCCGATGATCATCGCCAACCATGCCTGGGATCTCAATCGCCATTCCAAGGGCCGGTTCGTGGTCGGATTGGGCTCGCAGGTGAAAGCGCATAATGAACGGCGGTTCAGCGTGCCCTGGATCGCGCCGGCCGCGCGGATGGGCGAATATGTTGAGTCGCTGCGGGCGATTTTCCGCGCGTGGGAATATGGCGAGAAGCTGAATTATCAGGGCAAGCACTATCAGTTCTCGCTGATGACGCCGGAGTTCTCGCCGGGTCCGCAGAAGTTGCGCGTACCGCCGATCGCGATGGCGGCGGTGGGGCCGCTGATGTTGAAGACCGCGGCGCGCTTCGCCGACAGCGTGCGTCTGCATGGGTTCGCGACGAAGAAATATGTCGATGAGATCGTGCGTCCGTTGCTGTCAGAGGAACTGGCCAAAGCCGGCAAATCCTTCGCGGGGTTTGAGGTGACGGGTGGTGGGTTCATCGCGACGGGCCCGAACGAGGCGGCGGTGCGCGAGGCGGCGGAAACGATCCGTTACCGCGTCGCGTTCTATGGCTCCACGCCCGCTTATCGCGGGGTGTTCGATCTGCATGGCGTTACCGATCTTGGTGTGAAGCTCACGGATATGTCGAAGCAGGGGCAATGGAAGGAGATGGCGCGGCAAATTCCGGACGATGTGCTGGATCTGTTTGTCGCGCGGGCGCCGTATGAGGGGCTGGCTGAGGCGGTGGCGAAACGGTTTGGCGGCATCGTTGACGCAATTTCGGTGGATTTCGTGGACGGCACTCCGGCTTCGGTGCGGCGCGAGACGATCGCGTCGCTGAAGAAAATCCCCAGCGCGTTCACGGATTTCCCCGCGTGATATACCCGGATCACTCAGAAATCCGGGTATCGTTTTGGTTTCGCGCCCGCCGCCACGCCAACCCTGGGCGCGTATACCCGGATTTCCACGAAACC
>JAYVXQ010000028.1:0-2707 GCA_043785025.1 Acetobacteraceae bacterium | reverse complement strand
TGCAACTGGTCAATTTGCGGCTGACGGCGATCGGCGAACTGCCGAGACTGAAACTCGCCCACCACGGCGACCGCGCCGACGCGCGACTAAGTGAGCGGGAGGTCTGGTTTCCGGACACCGGCTTCGTCACGGCGCAAATCCATTGGCGGCCCGGTCTGGTGGCGGGTCAAAACATCGCGGGTCCCGCCGTCATCGAATCGATGGATTCGACCACTGTCCTGCCGCCCGCCTGGACCGCCGCGATCGACGACAGCGGCTTCATTCGCATGACACGCAAAACTCCGGGAGCCAGAGCATGACCGCGCGCGTCCTGAAAACCGATCCCGCCCGTTTCGAGGTCGTGAAGAACGCGCTGTCTTCCGCCGCTGAGGAGATGAAAATCGTTCTGGCGCGCACGGCTTATTCACCGTTGTTGAAGGTGGCGGGGGATTATTCCTGTGGGATTTTCGACATCGCCGGCAATATGGTCGCGCAAGGTCCCGATCTGCCGATCCATCTGGGGTCGATGCCCGATGCGGTTCGCGCGGTGGTGAAGGCGTTTCCCGATGTTTCACCGGGCGATGTGTTCATCCACAACGATCCGTATCAGGGCGGATCGCATTTGCCGGACGTGAACGTCGTCGCCCCGGCGTATTTCGGCGACCGGCTTCTGGGATTCGGCTGCGTGCGCGCGCATTGGCCGGACATCGGCAGCGCCACCCCCGGCAGTTACGGCGCCGTGACGGAGATTTACGGCGAGGGCCTGCGCCTGCCGCCCGTGCGCCTGTATCGCGCGGGGAAGCCCGATGCGGGGATCGAGGCAATCATCTTCGCCAATGTCCGCACGCCAACGGAACGTTTGGGCGATCTACGCGCGCAGGTCGCGGCGAACCGGCGGGCGGAGGCGCGTTTGGTCGTGCTGGCGGAGAAATACGGCGCGGACACGCTGGTCGGGATCATGGCGGAAGTTCAGGACTACTCCGAAACGATGATGCGCGCCGCGCTGCGCGCTTTGCCCGACGGTGAGGCGACGTTCACGGATATTTTTGACGGCGACGGCGTGATCGAACAAGGCGAGAGCACGGACAAAACGTTTACGGTTAAATTGCGCGTGATCAAAACCGGCGATCGGATCACCGTGGATTTCACTGGGTCGGATGCCCAGGTATCGGGGCCGATGAACGCGCCGCTGACGGTGACGGCGTCGGGGGTTTTCTGCGCGTTGAAAATGATCGCCGATCCGAAAAGTCTGATCCCGCCAAACTCCGGCTGCTGGCGGCCCGTGACCGTGACGGCGCCGGAGGGCAGTGTGGTCAACGCGCGCCTGCCCGCGCCCGTCGTTTATGCCAACCACGAGATGTCGCACCGGATCGCGGACATGGTGATGGCCGCGATGTTTCAGATCACCCCCGGAACGGTCATGGCGGGATCGCAAGGCACATCAGCGGTCATGACATTTGGTGGGACGGATTATCGCTCGGGCGAACGCTATGTCAGCTATGAATCCGTTAAAGGCGGTTTTGGCGCCCGCCCGATCAAGGATGGCATCAACGCCGTGGCCAGCACCATCAGCAACATGATGAACACGCCGATCGAGATCCTGGAAATGAGTTTTCCTCTGCGCGTCGAGGAATACGCATTGGTGCCGGACAGCGGTGGCGCTGGAACGTTTCGCGGTGGTCTGGGCGTTCGCCGCGTTTGGCGCGTGCTGGAAAACGACGCCCATGCCGCGGTT
This sequence comes from Acetobacteraceae bacterium, assembly GCA_043785025.1. Lineage (GTDB taxonomy): Bacteria > Pseudomonadota > Alphaproteobacteria > Acetobacterales > Acetobacteraceae > Rhodopila. The sequence continues at coordinate 993 of JAYVXQ010000028.1, read as the reverse complement.
TGCTGTGAGCGGACGGTGACTCCACCGTTCGGTCTCGACGGTGGGTTGCCCGGCGCGCCGGCTCGGCTGACGTTGCGCCTCAAAAACGGCATTGAACGGCGGTTGACCAGCAAAGGCGCTTTCATCGCCCCCGCCGGGTCGACCGTGACTGTCGAGGCGCCGGGGTCCGGCGGTTATGGTCCACCGTCCGGACGCGATCCCGTTGTTGTCGCCGAGGATATCATCGACGGGTATATAACCGGGGACGCCGCGCGCCGCGATTATGGTGTCGACGCATGACCGACATTTACGCGCAACGCGGCTATGGCGCGCGCACTCTGGGCTTTGGCGCGAAAATCGGTGTCCTGGTCGTCGATTTCCAGCGCGGCTTCACCGAGGCCGGTTTCCCCATGGGCGGCGGGGCGATGGTCGATCGCGCGGTGCGGGCGACCGTCCCGGTGATCGAGGCCGCGAAACGCGCCGGCCTGCCCGTCATTGCCTGCGTTAACGGCTACGACAGTCCGCGCGCCGCGCCGCTCTGGAAAGTCGCACCCGTGCTGGATTTGTTGGCGGGCACGCCGTCGGTGGAACTCGATCCGCGCATCGCCGCCGCCAACCCCGACGTGACCTTGATGAAATCCGCGCCGTCGATCTTTTTCGGCACCTCGGTTGCCGCGATCCTGACGAAGGAGCGTGTCGATACCGTCATCGTCACGGGCTGCATCACCTCGGGCTGCATTCGCGCGAGTGTGATCGACGCTTTCTCGCTCGGGTTTCGCGTCATGGTGCCGCATGATTGCGTCGGCGATCACGATGAAGTCGCGCATCGGCAAAATCTGGACGATGTCGAGCGGCGCTATGCCGAGGTCATCGACAGCGCAAGGGCGATCGCCGCGATCGAGCTCTGGCGCCAGGCTATACTCGGATCTCTCCGAAATCCGGGTATCCTTTTGGTTTTGCGCCCGCCGCCACACCAACCCTGGGCGCGTATACCCGGATTTCTCCGAAACCCAG
>JAYVXQ010000027.1:0-8929 GCA_043785025.1 Acetobacteraceae bacterium | reverse complement strand
ATGCCATGCACGATGGTGCAAAAAATCACCGGTGCGATCATCATCCGGATCAACGAAACGAAGGCGTCACCAAGCCATTTCATCGACTTCGCCGTGTCGGGGGCCATCACGCCAAGCACGACGCCGAGCACGATCGCGAACAAGACCTGAACGTATAACAGTTGATACCAGGCCTGCCGGTGTGCGCTCGTGCTCATTTTATCCTCCCAGTTTTAGAATTATCCGATCCGATCGGATAAAATTGCCAGCGAAAACAAATATGTGTCGCGTTTACCGATGGTCAGAGGGATCGGAACCCGCGCTATCGTTCCGCGATATACGCGGACCAACACGCGCCGCACAGCAGGGATGCGTACAATGCGGCGCAATGGGTTGCCGAGCCGCCGCCGCCGCCCCATGTCATGCTCACCACCCAAGGAGACTTCAACGATGGCCGAAATTCCCGCCGCGTTCCGTGATCTGCTGACGAACAATAAGGCCTTCGCCCATCTCGCCACCGTCATGCCCGACGGATCGCCGCAGGTGACGCCGGTTTGGTTCGATGAGGCAAAGGGCCGGATCCGGGTGAACACGGCGGCCGGACGGGTCAAGGCCCGCAACATGGAGCAAGGCGCGCACGTCGCCCTGTCCATCCTCGATCCGGGCAACGCCTATCGCTATCTGCAAATCCGCGGAAAGGTCGTGCACGTCACCGCGGACGGCGGCGTGGCCCATATCGATGCTCTGGCGAAGAAATACATGGGCAAGGACGTCTACCCCTTCCACAACGCCAAAGACGTGCGGACGATCTTTGAGATAGAGCCCCGGTCGGTCCAAACCATGGGCTGAGCGGTTGCCGCATCAGGCCAACGCCCCGATCGCTCCCACCGCCCAACACAGCGCGCGCGGTAGCCGCCTGACCGACTGACCATCGATCCCGCCAAGCGCCGCGACCGGCGAAATGCATTGCCGTGCCGTCGCGGCCCAACGGACCGCCCCAAACCCCGCCGCTCCCGGATGACTGGCGGTTGGGAACGTCGGCGACAGGAACACAAGGTCCGCTCCAGCCAGCGAGGCCCGCCGCAACTCGGTCACGTTATGCGCGGAGCTCGTGACGAACCCGTCAACGCGCCTCGCGCTGGCCCATCGCCCACCCCGTAAATGGATCCCCGCACCCAATGCCGCCGCGAGGCGCGCATCCCCCGCGACCACCAGAACCAGCCGCCGCGCTCGGCAAATCCGCGCGAGATCGCGGGCCAGGCAAGCACGGTCCGGGTCCTCATCATGCCGCAAAACGACCCCGGCCCGCTTGCGCGGCAACCGGCTGACCGCCGCGCGCGGATCGGGCAACCTTTTAAAATCGGTGAATAACCAAAGCGGCGGCACCCGCCGTCTGGAGGCAACCGCCAAACCCCACCCGAGCAATCGCCGGTCCATCGCGCGCCCTTACGGAACACCCTTGGTCGTGGAGTATTCGAAATGCAGCGCCTCATTCGGCCGCGCCAACGGGAAGATCGCGTGCGCCGCCATGGCCGCCTCGCTGAACCCCTGCAAAATCAACTTCAATTTCCCGGGATAGGTCGCGACATCCCCGATCGCGAACACGCCCGCCAGGCTGGTCTGACAGGTCGCGGGCTCGACCTGAATATGTCCGCCGTCCCGATCCAGGCCCCACGCGGCGATCGGGCCAAGGTCCATCGACAATCCAAAAAACGGCAGCAAGACATCCGCCGGCAAGCGCCTGGTCTCGCCCTTCAAGGTCACGACTTCCACCGAGTCCAGGCGCCCGCCGGAACCGTGCAAAGCGTGAAGTTGCCACGGCACCACCATCTCAATCTCCCCGCGCGCCACCGCGGCATCCAGGCGGGCGGCGGTTTCCGGCGCGGCGCGGAATTTCGCCCGCCGATGCACGACCGCGACAGAGGCGATGTCCTTCAGCGCCAGCGCCCAATCGACCGCGGAATCGCCACCGCCGGCGATCACCACGCGCTTACCGCGCAGCGCCTCACGTTTGCGCACGTGATACTGCACCGCGCCGGAGGTTTCGTAGTCGCTCAATCCGTCCAATGGCGGACGATTGGGACCGAACGCGCCCGCGCCCGCCGCGATGATGACCGCCTTGGCGATGATCTCGTCACCCTGATCCGTTTTGACATGGAAAAGATCGTCTTTAACCAACCCCTCCACCCGCCGCCCCAATAATCTGGGCGCCGCGAACGGCGCGATCTGCGCATCCAGCTTCGCGATCAACTCACCGGCTTCGATCGCCGGATGCGCCGGGATGTCATAAATCGGCTTTTCCGGATACAGCGCCGAGCACTGCCCGCCGATATCGGTCAGGGCATCGATCAAAACGCTGGATATTTTCAGCATGCCCAACTGAAAGACCGCGAACAGGCCGACGGGACCGGCGCCGATGATGGCGACGTCGGTCGTCAGCGTCTGACCCGGCTTAGAATCCAACGCGATCGCCCCCTTTCAGATCCAAAATCTCCCGCGCTTCGGCCGGCGTGGCGATTTCCAAACTCAGCTCCTCCAAAATCCGTTTGATCTTCGCGACCTGTTGAGCATTCGACGTCGCCAGCTCACCTTTGCTGATATACAACGAATCCTCCAACCCAACGCGGACATTGCCGCCGTTGATCCCAGCCATGGTCGTGAACGCCATCTGATGCCGTCCCGCCGCCAGCACCGACCAAACATATTGGTCGCCAAACAACCGGTCCGCCGTCTCCTTCGCGAACAGCAGATTACGCGGCTCCGCCCCAATCCCCCCCAATATCCCGAAGATCGATTGCACGAACAAAGGTGGCTTCACGATCCCCCGATCCAGGCAATACGCGAGGTTGTATAAATGTCCGATATCGTAACATTCAAATTCGAACCGCGTGCCGTGGCCCTTGCCAAGACGCTCGACGATCCCCTCGATATCCTTGAACGTATTGCGGAAAATGAAATTATCCGTGTTCTCCAGATACGGCTTCTCCCACGCGTATTTCCATTCCTTCACCCGCGCCGCGGCCGGCGAGATGTTGAAATTCATGCTGCCCATGTTCAGACTGCACATCTCCGGCTTCGCCACCAGCGGCGCCGCCAGCCGATCCTCCAACGTCATGTTCAGCCCGCCGCCGGTCGTGACATTGATGACCGCATCGGTGCTTTGCTTGATCACCGGCAAAAATCGCATGAACAAAGCGGGATCCGGCGACGGCGATCCATCTTTCGGATCGCGCGCGTGCAAATGGATGATCGCGGCACCCGCCTCAGCCGCCTCGATCGAGGACCGCGCGATTTCCTCCGGCGTGATCGGCAAATACGGCGACATACTGGGCGTGTGAATCCCGCCGGTGACGGCGCAACTGATGATGACTTTTGCCATGACGGCATTCCTCCTGAGGCGAAGCAAGTTTCGCACGCGGCGGCGGCGGCGTTAAGCCCCGATCAACAATCAGTCGCCGCGGCGTAGCCCAACCGTCAGGCCGCCTTCGCCAACGTCAACCCGCACGCATCGAACGCCGAGAACAACGAGGCCCGCTGCGCCGCGTTCAGCGGCAAATGCGGTGGCCGCACCATGCCCCAACGCGCATCGCCCGTATGGCGCGCCACCAGAGCCTTCAATCCCGGAATCAACGGCACCGAAATGACCGCCTTACGGGTCGCCGCCAGAACCTCATGCGCCGTCACGCCCGCCGCCGTGTTCCACCCCGCGTAAACCTGAGCGCCAATCGCGCAATTCACGTTCGACGCCGCGGTGATGCAACCAGCACCGCCCTTTTCCAGCAGAGGCTTCAACAACGTGTCGTCACCGGCATAAACCTCAAACCCATCTTTCGCGAAATTCTCCACATACGACAGGCCGTTCTCGTAATTCCCGCTGCTGTCCTTGATCCCGCGGAACTTACCAGGATTCGCCTTCAACAGACGCCCAATGAACTCAACCCCGAACGGGATCGCCGATTGTTGCGGAAAATTATATAAGTACAGCGCGATCGACCCGCCGACCCGTTGCGTCACCTCATTGAAATACGCCAGCAGCCCATCATCCGACGGCCCCTTATAATAAAACGGCGGCAGCAGCAGCGCCCCGCGGCACCCCAGAGCCTCCGCCTTGCGCACCAAATACACCGTATCCGTGATCGCCGTCGTGCCAAGCCCCGGCAGCATCACCGACGCCGGAATGCCCCGCGCGATCAGGCCTTCCAATAGCGCGATCCGCTCCTGCACGCCCAATGAATTGGCTTCCCCGGTGGTGCCAAGCACCGCGAGCCCGTTGCAGCCGTTCGCCAGCAACCAGCGGCAATGCGCGGCCATGCGATCCAGGTCGACCGACAGATCGGCGTTCATCGGCGTCAGCACGGCCGCGTTCACACCACCGAACAGAGCATTTTTCAGCATGCGTCAGTTTCCTTCCTCGGCCGTCGCGGCTTGGGCATCTTGCCAGGCCAATCAGCCAGATGTTGTTCCAAAACTCCCGCGTTCCGTTCCGAAATGACACGATCCCGCACCGACACGCCGGCCTCATGCACCGTGTTCGGATCGCCCGACACCAGCGGATGCCACCACGCCAGCTCCTTGCCATCGGCCAAACGCCGATACGCGCAGGACGGCGGCAGCCAATCGATCTCCCGCACCAAAGCCGGCGTCAGCGTCACGCAATCCGGCACCCGCCGGTGCCGCTTTTTATAATCCGAGCACCGCGCGGAATGCGTATCCAACAACCGGCACGCGACGTTGGTGAACGCCAAATCCTCGGTATCGTCATCGCGCAATTTATGCAGACAGCACCGGCCGCACCCGTCACATAACGACTCCCATTCCTCATGGGACATCGTCTCCAGCGTCTTCGTCTTCCAAAATGGTTCGGGTGTGTCCATCGCCGCCGCAACCTACAGACCGCGCGCCCAGGTGACCAGAGCACGAGGGGCGCGTTTACCGCGCGGGGGGCGGCAGGCTCTGCTGCTGAATCGGCCCATTCCCGCCGGTTCCCGAAACCGGAGGATAGGTGAACTGACCCGGCGGAGGTTGATATCCAGCGTTCGGCGCCGTGGCGGCAGGCGCCTGATACGCGGGCGCCGACGGCGGCCGGTACGACGGCGAGGACATCGCGGGCGGCTGATATCTGGGCTGCGCCGCCGGCGCGCCCGGAGACGCAGCCGCCGGTTGATAACTGGGCGGATACGCGGACGGTTCACCCATCGCCGGTGCCGCCGAGGGTCCGTCACCCCCCGCGCCATACCGCGTCAGCACCTCCCGCAACGGATCCGCGCCCGGATTGACCCCCTGCATCTGCAACAGGATCTGCCGCGCCACCAACGGTTGACCGTAATACGCCTGGTTCTCGTCCACCCGCGCCGACATCACCCCGCCCTCCAGCGATACGCCGCCAAACAAGCCCCGCGCCGCTGAGAAAGCGATGATATCCGCGCCCACCGCCGTGGTCGTGGAGCCCTGGACGCCCGCGCCCAACGTCGCCACCGCGACCGAGACATTGCCACCCAACCGGACCTGGCTGTCCATCACCGCGGTCAGGCCGCGATTGGTCATCACCAACAGCATCAACTGGCTGTCCTGCACCCCGAACTGGAAGCCGAAGCTGCCGCTGCCAATGTCGTAAAACGTCGGGTAGGACCAGGTCCCATTGCCGGTGCGCGACAGCATCACGCAACTGCCGCCCTCGCCGCCGATGAAGAATCCCGCTTTGAACACCCGCGGGCAGATCATCACCGCCTTCGCCTGTGCCAGCAGCCGCTTCGGGTCCTGCGACACGGTCTGGGTCATCAGTTCCTGCACCGTCAGCGCGGCGCGATCCACCAGCGTCTGCTCGCCCCCAGGTCCGCGCGCGCAGCCCGCGAGAGCCAAAAGACCAAGCCCGATCAAGACTGGCGTATGGGCACGGCTCATCGTCATCATCTCCCTTATGTCCCGGACCCCGGCTGGCATAACCGATACGCCGAGTCCCTCATCAGAGAATATCAGACGCGTGGCGGGATTATGGTCGACGGTGCCTCGCGCGCGCGAACGGCGTCATAGACGATTTGGTCGACCTCCGTCAGCGCGCCAAGCGCCTGCGCGACCTGGGGACAGCCCATCACGCGGGCATAGCTCGCGGGCCTCGCGGCCGTCACGTTGATCCGCTCCGGTGGCGGAGGTTCACCCAGTTTCAACAGGGCAAAGGCGCGTTTCAACGACTCGTCATACTGTTCGGTGGTGCCGACGAAGGCGAACCGGTCCAGCGCGCGCAGCGCCTCGGCGGCCAGGGCTGTTTCATCGAGCCAGGGGCCGAACACCGCCTGGCGTTGATGATCCACGCCGCCGAACTGACCGCCCGCGATCAGGCGAGCCTGAACATTCCAGGTCACGCGGCGGATGATCGGGTCCTCCGACCGGAGAAAGTCAAGCAGGGACAACGGCGCCATCGCGTTAAAGAATTCGCCTTTGGTGTGTTGGGCGCCGTGTTTCCAGTAATAAAAACAGGACAGCAACCGTTCGCGCGGGGCGCGGAGCATGGTGAACACAGTCATCTGGGTGGACAAAGCGGACAGGCTCGATGGCGTGATATGCCCTTCGAAAAACCAATGACGCCGCAATTCGGCCGCCGGCGTCGCGCGGACCTGCCAGTCGAATTTACCTGGAAAAACAGCGCCCGCGGGCAAATGGTCGCTGATCTGTTTCGCCAAGGCCTCCCCGGCGGTTTTGTGGATCCGCATGAATAAAATCATGAGACGTTCACCACGCCGCCGTCCCGCGTCGCCGCCGGCAAAACACCCGATCCGGCGTCTGGTCGAGTGGCGTCAAAATCCAACAGTTTTCCGCTCTCCGCCGTTTCGATCATCTCGAACCAAGCGGTCAGATCATCGTCAGTGACATCGAACTGAAACGGCGGCGTGTCCCATCCGCGCGAAATGGTGTGCCGGTTCATGCAAATCAGGTGATGATCAAAGGCATTGGCGATGTGAAACTGATGTTTGTTCCATGCCCCGATCGTCGCGACCGTGATGCCGGGATTCGCAAACACCGACGCATGCATGCCCGATCCATGCTCGCCGATGATGCAACTGGCGGAACGAAACAGCGCGATCTTATCCGAACGGTTTCGCTCATCCGGACAAAAAATCTCAAACCCGCGCGCTGTCGCCATGGCCTACATAGTGGCACGCGTCTAAACATTCGCAAAGAACCCCAAAGGTGTTGTTCCTGACCACGACCGGGAAAAAATACGCTGCTTCGCATTTGACCGGCTAAGATTTTCTAAAACCTTCAAAAATATGATTTGATATTGGAATGAAATGCTTATGCGCAATGTCTCCAACTCGAGGAACAGGCTTTTCGGCAGTTAACCAGTTCTTCATGATCGAAACGCGGCATCAGTACCTGCCAAAGCCAATCACCGACAGGGTTTCATCGTGCGTCGGGATAGGCTCGATAAATCTCGTGTAAACGGGCCAGCACAGCGGGGTCCAAAAGATAGTTCTGACAAATGTATCGAAGCTCAATGGCGCGCGGCGTGTGGAAGGCGCTCTTTACAGTCGGCGGCACGAGGGAGGAGCCATAAGCAGCAAAAAGCGCCTGAGATACTGTTCGGAACGGTTGTACGGTTTCGTCCAGAACGAGCGCGCACGTGGACTGGCACATGGCACTCAAAACCGGCGCAAGGTCGAATTGCTCCCTTCGATCGGTGAACCAGGCGCGCACTTCCGGCGACATGTCGCCCCCTCGCAGTCGATGGACGGCGTTGAGTGCCCTGATCAGCTCCACATCAAAATCAGAAAGCGCGACATTAAGGTGCGCTTCCGGTGGAAATTCGAAATCCGATAAAGCCAGCATGGCGCTAAAGAAATGGCGCGCGATATCAATGCTCGAATCAGTCAAAAAACTATACGATATCAGAGCGATATTGGTTACACCGAATACGTCGCGATACCGGTCGATCATCAAGCTGTCCCACAGCTCCGATTTATCCTTCCTCGATAAATGATCGGCGAGGAATTCGGTCAATGTTTCGTGATAACCATGCTTCACGCGCTCTTGCCATAATGAAGGAAGACGCTCGGTCGCGCGCCTGACGTAATAAACGATGGTCACCGGCGCGGAGCCAAGAAGCGCGCGGAGCTGGATGATATGCGCGGGTTCCAACCGCGACAGTGCCTCGCAGGAAATGACGACATACTCATAACGGTTCGCCAGCATATCCGCGATCTGAGCCTGGACGGTGCCAAGATCACCTTCGCGGATCGACCGAACAAGCTTCATATGGCTTGGGACGTCCGGGGCCGCGTTCCAAATCGCTGGAATGTGAACGCCGTGCGGGTGCAACGCATCTCGCATCGTGTGCAGCACGGCTTGAAGATAGGTAGTGCCCGTCTTATGGGGCCCGATATGGACAATGAACCGCGTCACGTGGTCTCCGGCAATCAGAAAAGCATGGATCGCCGGACACTGAGAACCGCTCTGGTCCTGCTCCAAGTTTCGACCAATCCCTCTAGCAATCCAAGATTAGCTGATAAGAGACTTGGAATATCACAACTTCTGTCACCTCTGGTCAGGATATCTTTCCGACGATTCAGAGCCGGGGCCATCTCGCGGCTCCCTTTCATGTAGAACCGCTCTTCCCTGGCGACGACCCCAAGGTAAACGCCCAACGCCCACCTCTTCCAGGCTGCCGGCAGGGCCACTCATCTCAACCGGATGAATCCATACGATGGACACGAGGTTTGCCGGATGATCACTGAAGCCGCTGATATCAAGTCCCGGCTCTACCCGGAGCATTTTCGGTGATCGGAATCGGTTTCAGCCAATCAATGCAATCGAAAACGCGATTTCGACCATCTGTCCCTTTGGAATCAAAACACCGGCCGGGACGCGTTTAATCGCGTTCCGGCCGGTGTAAAGTTTTCCGACACACTGCGTCTCGTGGCGAGACGCCGCGGTATCAGGCTTGCGATTTGGCCTT
>JAYVXQ010000026.1:0-2736 GCA_043785025.1 Acetobacteraceae bacterium | reverse complement strand
GGACCCACAACGGTTTATTCCGCCGCCAGAGACGCGGCGTCCTCAGCCATCAGGCGGTCGACCGTTCGGCGCATGTGCAGGCGCGCGGCGTCGGTGGCGATGTCAACAAGGCCGGTTTCGCCCAATTCCCGGAGGCGCGCCTGCTGGCCCTCGACGATCGCTTTATCTTCCAGGAAGGCGGCGGCGATTTCGGTGAATAGTTGCTCGGTCGTGGCGGGATCGTTGGGGCGGAACCCATTGGCGGTGGACCAGAAATAGAAGCAGGTCGTATCGGTTTCGGGCGTCAGGCCATGATAGAGGCGGAACTGGATCTTGCTGCGCGCGGTCAGGCCGTTGGCATAGGCGCCCGCGTCGTCGGCGGCGCTGAGTTGCAGGATCGAGCCGGGGGCGATGAACTCGAACATTTGCGCGCGATCGATGCGGCCCTTGAAATCTACGGCGCGGGTGTACGTCGGCGGCGGTATGGAGTTCAGCATCCAGCGGGTGAATTTCAAACCCATGGGCGTGCGCGTGGTTTCCATTTTGGCTTCGACATGAATGGCGGGATTGCCGCCGATGGTGGAGCCGTGAACATATCCCAGATGGGTCAGGTCCATCAGGTTATCCACCATCAATCGCGCCGCCGCCGCGATCGGATACATCGTGCGTTTATGCGGCCAATTGACCGTGTCATTATGCCAGGGATAGCGAACGATCGAAGCGGGATCGGCCGTGTCCGCGTCGCCGGGCCACAGCCAGAGGAAACCGTCTTGTTCCACGACCGGAAAGGAACGGACGCGGGCGCGTTCCGGGATAGTGTCCTGACCGGGGATGCGCACGCAGGCGCCATCGGTCCCAAAGATCAGGCCGTGATAACCGCATTCCAGACCCTCAGACACAACCTTGCCCATGTGCAACGGCGCGCCGCGATGGCAGCACATGTCGATCAGCGCGGCGGCCGTGCCCGCGGCGTCGCGATACAGCACGACCGGTTCGTTACAGATCCGGCGGGCCAACGGCGTGGCGGTGACCTCGTCAGACCATGCGGCGACGTACCAGGCATTGCGAATGAACACGGGAGCCTCCCATTTTTTTGATTATCCCGCCATGCGCGCGGGTGTGAGCGGTGTGGCGTGGCGCGTCAGTCCGGCGACATCCGCGGCCATGTCGATCGCCAGCACCGCCTCGGCCAGCGCCAGCGCCCGATCACCGCCGAGAACGGTCGTGGTCAGGCCGAAGAACTTGGCTTTCAGTTCCGATTCCGTGAGGAAGTTGGAGGGCTCGCCCCTGGGCACGATGACGGCGTGTTCGAAGGTGCGATTGCCGGCCTGGATCGTCAGTTTGGCCGACATGTTGGTGGGGAATTCATCTTCCATCGCCTGGTCGAACTCGCAGACGACCTTGGGCAGCAAGGCGCGGATGGTGGGGTCGTTCAGCAGTTTATAGCTGTCCCAGCCCATCGCCCCGGTCGCCAGCGCGGCGGCGACGACGAAGGGGCCGCTGAACTGGCCATCAACGACGTTCAGCGGGTTGGCCTTTTTCTCCGGTGGCGCGCCGATCAGCAGCATGCCGGATTTCGGCAATCCCAAACGGATCGCGGTGATGTCAGCGGGTTTCAGATCGTTGGCGGCGCGCAACGCCAGCGCGGCGTCGATGCCCGCGTGACCGTAACGGCAGGACGGATAGGGTTTGACGGCGGTGTTCATCAATTCGAACACGACGCCGAGGTCCTGAACCGCGCGCTCGGGTTTCGGGTTCGGGGCGTAAGCGCGCATGAAGCCGTGCTTGCCTTCCAACGCCTCGGACGCGCCCTTGAAGCCCTCGCGCACCAGGGTCGCGGCCATCAGGCCGTTGGTGGCGGCCCATCCGACCTGGGAGCGTTTGGTCCAGGCGCCGTTGGCGAGGAATTGCAGGCTGCCGGCGCATTGCGACAGCACGGTGCCCATGGCGCCGGCCACGCCCTCGGCGTCGAGGCCGAAGACGCGTGCGGCGGCGGCGGCGGCGCCGAACGCGCCGCAGGTGGCGGTGGGGTGGAAACCGCGGTCATAATGCTCGCCGGCGGGCAGCGCCAAAGCGACGCGGCAGGTGACCTCATAGCCCGCGATGATGGCGGCGAGGACGTCGGCGCCGGACGCGCCAACCATTTCGCCGGCGGCGAGGGCGGCGGGAATGACGGGGGCGCCGGGATGCAAGGAGCCGGCGGCGTGGGTGTCGTCGAAGTCGAGCGAGTGGGCCAGGGCGCCATTGAGGAAGGCCGCGCCCGTTGGGCTGTAGCGGGCGGCGTCGCCGAACACGCCGGCATTGCCGTTGGCCAGACCCATGGCGCGGACGGTGGCGAGGAAGGCGTGCGTGCTCTCGGCGTCATGACGGGCGCGGACGATGTTGCCGACCAAATCGAGGAGCAGGAAGCGGGCGCGGGTCACGACCTCGGGCGGGAGGGACGCGAGGGTGATGCTGGCGCAGAATTCGGACAGCTGGGTGGTGACGCCCATGGGGTGGGTCCTCCTGTGATTTCGGGCGAGTGTGGCGGATTTATTGGGTCAGGGGAAGAATGGGGCGTTGCCCCAAACCCCACCCGGAGGCGCTGCCTCCCCACGGGCCATTGGGACCTCCGCCAGGGACAGGGTCCCTGGACCGCCGTTCTCTGGGGGTATTTACGTGGGGGGGGGCGACACGGGTGTTGTACCGTCACGATCGGCCCCCCACCCAGAAACCTCCCACGGACAGGTTCCAAGGAGCTCGCTCCTTGGCGAGGGT
>JAYVXQ010000025.1:0-25998 GCA_043785025.1 Acetobacteraceae bacterium | reverse complement strand
GGTATCGAGGTCGACCTTCACGGCGCGGGTGGTCGAGGTGGATGCCGCCGCCTGAGGTTATTCCGTGGGAGTCGGGCTCGATGGCTTCCCGAGAGCGTGATGGAGTTTGGCGATCAGCGTGTCGAGGCGACCGGCGATCTCGGGCGGCGGATTGGTGGCGACAGCGGGGCGCGCGCTGAGATGACGGGTGATGCGGTCGAGCGCTGCCTCCAACCTGTTGGCGACGGCTTCCAGGTCGACCGGGGCGGTGTCGTCTTGGTCCTGTAAGGGGTCGCTCATGGTGTGAGTGTCCGTTTCACCGCGTTGCGTCGAGGCGCGGGCAAGGATCGTGGCCATGGCGGCGGGTATCGCGTCAAGCCCAGGAGAAGGGCCAGGGGTGGTGGGAATGGACCGGATTTTGCTCGGGCGGGGTTGGCTCCGCGTCCGGCGGTGGCCGATTGTTCATGCGAACCGCGACCGTTGTTCGTGATGTGGATGGGACAAGGAGACGGCATTGAGGCAGGGTGTCCGGATGAATTCCGATGACCGCATTTCTGACCTTTCGCTGGCGGACGTTGCTCTGCCCGCGGCGGTGATCGTGCATGATCTGGCCGGCGCGCTGGCGGCTTTGGCGCCTGGTCAGCCGGTGACGTTGTTGTCGGCGCCCGGGGCGGCGCTCTATGCGGGGTGCGGCTGGTGGAAGGCGTTGATCGCGGCGGCGCGGACGGCATATCCAGCGGTGGCCTGTGTGGATATTCTGGATTGCGCCGATGCTTCCGGCTTCGCTCTGGCAGCGGCGCGGATCGGGATTGTCAGGCTGGTGCTGTGGCCTAATGCGGCTGGCCGGGATGCCGCCGCCGCCATCGTGACCGGCATGGGCGGGTTCGTGTTGGCGCGCCCGCCCGCCGTGAACGCGCGGCGATGTCCGGAAAGATTGGTTCTGGATCAGTAGAGTCGGCGCGCGTGGTAACGCGGGGGTAAACCGCGCGGGTTATAGGTGTCGCCGGTATGTCGAACGGTGACAAACCTCGGGCCATGTGCCAGGTGTCGCGGGACGGCGAAACACTTCCAGGAAAGGGACAAAGACGATGCGCGTTACGCAGAAAGTGAAAAAGATCCTCGATTGGTACGAGGGCGACAACCCCGGTGTGAAAGCCAATCTGGCGCGCATTCTCTGCACCGGGAAGCTGGCGGGTACTGGCAAGGTCGTGATTCTGCCGGTCGATCAAGGGTTCGAGCATGGGCCCGCGCGCAGTTTCGGACCGAATCCGGCGGCTTATGATCCGCATTATCACTATCAATTGGCGGTCGAGGCCGGGTTAAACGCTTATGCGGCGCCACTGGGTATGCTGATGCAGGGCGCGGATACATTCGCGGGTCAGATTCCAACGATTTTGAAGTGCAATAACTCGAATAGTCTCGCGACCAACAAGGATCAGGCGGTGACCGCCGGCGTGAAGGATGCGCTGCGATTGGGCTGCGCGGCCATTGGGTTCACGATCTATCCAGGCAGCGAATACGCGTTCGCTCAAATGGAGGAACTGCGGGAACTGACGCTTGAGGCGAAGGATTCAGGTCTCGCGGTCGTGGTCTGGAGTTATCCGCGCGGGCCGAATTTGGACAAGGCGGCGGAGACGGCGGTGGATATCTGTGCCTATGCCGCGCAGATGGCGGCGCTGATGGGGGCGACGATCATCAAGGTGAAGCCGCCGACCGCTGTGGTTAGCCTGGAGGCGGCGAAGAAAAGTTATGAGAAATTCGACGGCTCCACGATGGCGAAGCGCGTCGCGCACGTGATGCAGGCGTCGTTCGCGGGCAAGCGGGTGGTCGTGTTCTCGGGCGGCGAGGCGAAGGATCTGGACGGGGTGTACGAGGAAGTGCGCGGGATCCGGGACGGAGGCGCCAACGGGTCGATCATCGGGCGCAACACGTTCCAGCGGCCGAAGGAGAAGGCGTTGGAAATGCTGAACAAGATCATCGACATCTATAAGAACGGGGAATGAGCGAGCGGGCGGGGGCGGATTGCCGGGTATATTTGATCACGCCGCCCTCGTTCGACCCGGCGCGGTTCGCGGACCGGCTGGCTGAGGCGCTGGATGGCGGCGATGTCGCGGCGGTGCAGTTGCGGTTGAAGGACGTGGACGATGATGCCTGGAAGCGGGCGATCGCGGCGTTGCGGCCGGTGGCGCAGAAGCGGGACGTGGCGTTTTTGTTGAATGACCGGGCCGATCTGGTGGTGCCGTATGGCTGCGATGGCGTGCATGTCGGGCAGGAGGATATGCCGGCGGCGGAGGCTCGGGCGCTGATCGGGGCGGGGTTGACCTTGGGTGTGACCTGTAAGGGCAGCCGCGATCTGGCGATGGCGGCGGGGGAGGATGGGGCGGATTACGTGGCGTTTGGGGCGTTCCATCCCTCGACGACCAAGGTGGTGACGAATTTGCTGGATCCGGAGATCCTGGCCTGGTGGTCGGAGATGATGGAGTTGCCGTCTTGCGCGATTGGCGGGATCACGGCGGAGAATTGCGGGCCGCTGGTGCGAGCGGGGGCCAATTTTTTGGCGGTGGTAGGGTGTGTTTGGGGGTTTCCGGAGGGGCCCGCGGCGGGGGTTAGGGCTTTGAATAAGGCGATATCGGCGGGGTGATGCCGGGACTTCGCCGTAGCGTCCATCGGGAGGCTTTGCCTTCTGAACCTTCAGAAGGGTCAGGTCCCCTGGACCGCCGTTTTTTGGGGTTTTAGGGAAGGGGCCGCCCGGACGGGTGAGCCCGCCCGTAAAACCTCATATGGAAGGGGATCCATCGTCTCACGCGGAAGACGATCATACCCCGGTGGAGCAGGGTCTGCTGGCGAGGTTTGAGGCAATCCCGCAACGCGTCCCTGCCCTTGACCGGCGCGTTTTCTCCCGCTCCCATACCGCAATGGAAACCATTGTCTTCATCGGTCTCGCGATCGCGGGTGGCTGGATTTTGGGCGTCGTCGGATTTTTCCGCGCCATCGCCGCGCATACCGAGCTGCGGGTGCTGCGGCGCGACCTGACGGAGGCGCTGTCGAGCCTGAGGACCGCACCAGCGGGCCCGGATATCCCGTGGCGGCAGCCAGAAACGGTCGCCGCGGCTCCGCCCGTGGAGGCGGAGTTGGTGGCTCCGGCGGTGGTCGCGGATCCACCGCCGCCCGTCAAACCGGCGTTGGACCTGGAGACACTGATCACCGCGCGCTGGGGCGTGTGGTTGGGGTCAGCCGCGCTGCTTTTCGCCGGGGTTTTTCTGATCCGCTACGCGGTTGAGCAGTCGTTGCTCGGGCCGGGCGCGCGCTGCGCTCTGGCGGGATTGCTGGGGCTGGTGCTGGTCGCCGGGGCGGAATTTCTGTTTCGGGCGGAACCGGTTCGTGGAAGTCTGGCGTGGCGGGATCAGGCGCCGGCGGGCCTCGCCGCCGGAGGGGTCGCGATCCTGTTTGGCGCGGCCTATGGCGCCGGTCCGTTTTATGATTTTCTGCCGCCGTTGCTGGCGTTCGCCGCGATGGCGCTGCCGTGTTTTCTGGGGTTGGCGGCGGCTCTGCGGTATGGACCATTGACGGCGGCGACCGGGATCGTTGGGGCGTTCGCGACGCCGGCTTTGGTCTCGGCGCAAGATCCGTCGCTGCCTGGTCTGTTTTTGTATTTGATCGCGGTCAGCGCGGCGTCTTGGGCGGTGGTGCGATATACCGCCTGGGTTTGGTTGGGGTGGGCCACGACGGCGGCGGGGGCGGCGTGGATTTGCCTCGCGGCGGCGCAAGGCGGGCCGGACGTTTGGGCTGCCGCGGTGTTTTTGACGGCGGCGGCGGCTTTGGGCGTGTTTTTGTTGCCGCCGGCGGCGTTGGATCATCCACTCGCGCGGCGGTTGGCGTGGGTGCCTCTGGCGGTGTTGGGGGGTGCGGGTCTCGTGTCGCAGGTTTCGGCGGTGGGGTTGGCGCCGAAGCTGGCGGTGTTCGCGCTGGCGCCGCTGGTGGTGGCGCGGGTCGCGCGGGAGCCCCGATTGGATCGGTTGCCGTGGCTGACCGCTTTGTTGGGTTTGTTGACGTTGCTGGTGTGGGCCGTGCCGGCCTGGCGGGAGGGCCGGGGCCAGGTGTCCGGCGGCGGGGTGCTGGAGGCGTTGTTGCCGGGCGCATGGGCTCCCGATGTCGTGCGGCCGTTGCTGGCGGCGGCTTGTTTGTTCGCGGCGTTCCACGCGGCGGCGGGGTTGTGGTTTGAGCGGCGGGCGCCACGGCCTTTGGTATGGGCGGCGCTGGTCGCGGCGGTGCCGTTGCTGACGTTGGGTGTTGTGTACGCGCAGATCGCCCAGTTTCAGACGAGTGTGGGATGGGCGGGGGCGGCGTTGGCTTTGGCGGCGGGATTGACGGTCTCGGCGGGACTCGCGGTGCAGGCAGGGGTGGGGGTGCAGACGGGGGCGGGGGCGGAGGCGGCGCCGCGACGGGCGGGGGTGCACGCGGCGGGCGGGTTCGCGGCATTGGCGCTGGCCTGCGCGATCATGCTGAACGATCAGTGGTTGACGTTGGCGATCGCGCTTTATTTGCCAGTGTTGGCATGGATCGAGGCGAAGGCGGATTTGCGGCCGTTGCGTGCTGTCGCGTTGGGTGTGGCGGGTCTGGTGATGATTCGGCTGGTGCTGAATTGGTATGTGCTGGATTACGCTTTTGGCATGCGGCCAGTGGTGAATGGGCTGTTCGCGGCCTATGCGGCTCCAGCTTTATCGTTCGCGGTGGCGGCGGTGATGTTCCGGCGGCGGGGTGATGATCGGCTGGTCGCGGTGTTGCAGGCGGGGGCGATTACGCTGGCGGCGCTGTTCGTGGCGTTGGAGTTGCGGCATGGCACCGGCGGCGGGCGGCTGATCGGGGCGTTGGAATTTGGCGAGGTGGCGCTGCATGTGTCGACGATCGGCGTGCAGGCTTGCGTTTATCTGTATTTTTCGTCCCGCTCCGCTACGCGGCTTCTGTTCGATTGGGCGTGGCGCGTCCTGGGGATGCTCGCCCTGGGCCTGGGGTTTTTGCTGGTCTTGGGCAATCCGGCGGTGACCGGTGCTTCGGCGGATGCGGTGGATTTGATCGCGGCTTATTTGCTGCCGGCGGGGTTGGCGGTGTTCGCGTACCGGCTGGTGCGGGATGGGACCATGCGGTTGGTGTTGGGGGCGTACGCTCTGGTGGCGGGATTCGTTTGGATTACGGTGCAAATCAGAATGGTGTTTCACCCTTCGGCGTTAAGCATGATTTCTGGGCCCGTTGATGACGCGGAACTTTGGGCGTGGTCGGGCGGGTGGCTGATGTATGGGATCGGATTGATGGTGGTGGGGATCCGTTGGCCGGATCGAACAGTCCGGCTGGTGGCTCTGGCGGTGGTTGGGTTGGTGTGCGCGAAGGTATTTTTGGTGGATATGTCGGGGCTGACGGGGTTGTGGCGAGTGTTGTCGTTTTTGGGGCTGGGGTTGGCGCTGATTGGGTTGGGGGTGGTGCATCGGCGATTTGTGGCGCCTTTGCGGGCGGTGGAGGGATGATCGGGGCGCTCGCGGACCGGGTTGGATTTGGTTTGGCCGGACCGGGGTGTGCGGAGGGTCAGTAGAGAAACTGGTTGTAAATGAACGTTGTTTTGAAGGTTATGCGGTTGATTCAAGGAATTTTATTCCAGTATCATTACAAATATAGAATTCCCGTTACCTGGAAAAAAATGTTCGTGAAAGGGGAGTTTCGGAAGCGTTAATATAAAGGCGGATTTTTGCAAGATCCGTCGGTCCCATGAGTTCGTTTCAAATTTGGTCGGCGAAGTCGAGCGCCTGACATATCACGATTCGGCATTTTGGTGAATTGAGCTTTTAGGTACGTGTATGATAGCCAAAATTTTATGTAACCGCTTCTTCTCACCGATGCGGTGATATACCCGGATCTCTCCGAAATCCGGGTATCCTTTTGGTTTTGCGCCTGCCGCCACACCAACCCTGGGCGCGTATACCCGGATTTCTCCGAAACCCAGGTATAGTTGAAGGCAAAGGTGCGATGCGCTTCGGTTCCGGTTTGAAATGGTCTTCAGGTAGCTGGGACCATCAAGCAGTGATGCGAGAGTTTCGCGCCGGAATTTGACGAGGATGCGTTCCTCGCTTGTCGTCAAGACCGTCCCCGTCGGCTTCCGTTCGATCGGCGTGTCGACGTTCCCCGTGCGGTCGCGCCGGTTCCGCGCCATTTTAACGTCGAGGCCATATTGGGTGGCGAAGAGACGGCGCTTTCGCACCGCGTCACGCGGACGCCGCCCCGACAAACGCCCGCCAGAGTGCTTCCTCCGCCTGACGGGTCAGGGGGACGGGTTCGCGTTATCACACGCCCGGACTGGCCATTTACCGCCCTTTGGCGATCGGACGTTTGCCCAGGCCGCTCTCGATCGCGAGGGTGGAGCGTAGCGAGGCGTATTCCCGCGCCACCATTGGATAATCGCCCGCCAGTCCCCACTTGCTCCGGTATTGAGCCGGGGTTTGGCCATGCACGGTCTGCAGATGCCGCTTGAGCATTTTCATATGCAGTCCGCAATCCAGGCACACCAGGTGGTCCGCGAAGACCGAACGCCCGGTGGCGCTTTTGGGCGAGGGTGCGCGTTCGTCGCGCGCCGCCATGCCGCCAGTGACGGCGAAGTTCGGGCGTGGACGGGCGGTCACCATGGGACCCACGCTGGCCAGCGCCTGATAAACGCCACGGATCAAGGCGGGCAAAGCGCGGGTCGAGGTTTCATGCGCGCCGACATGGGCGCTGACGATTCGCGCCGCGAGGGTCAGCAGGGACTCGGAATCACGTTGCATATGTATGTCTTTCAAATGATGATGTTTTGACGTTTTATTAACGTTGCATTAACCTACCCCCGTTCGTCAATGCGCGGCTCGCCGTGCCGGGGACCGTTTCAATCTAAATGTCGTGTTCGGGGGGCCTCGATGACGGATCCAGTGTTCCAGAAAGCCTACACCTTGGTGCGAAGCGGGTATTCGCGGGAGGCCTGGAGCGCGTTGTCGCCGCGCCAGATCACCGAGGCGATTTATCGCGAAATACGCAGAATTGACGCGGATCAGGCGCTGGCGGAAGCGGCGCCTCGGGTTGCGCGGGCCGATTGGCGCAAAACGATGGGGTTTCACCCCGAGGTTTAAACGCACGCACGATTCCCGCCGCGAAACTATTATTCGACAGGACCATAACGGGTCGTCTAAATTGATATTGGTTGGGCTCTCGACAAAACTTCGCGCTCCCGGCCGCGAGCCGGAGAGTCGAGATGCCCAGAACGATTAACGCGAATTATTCGAATGGTCTGACGCTGACGAGCGCGGGTGATAATCCGCTGTCGATACCCGGCGCCTATACCATCGCCAGTGCGGCGGGTTCGGCGCTGGCCAGTGGTTTGAACGTGTATTGGACGATCGCCAATGCCGGGCATGTGCTGGCGGCCGGCACGGGGACCAATGCCGGCGCTGGGTTGGCTTTGGCGGCGGGTGCCGCGCTCGCCAACGGCGTGGCGGGCGTGATCAGCGGCTATGGTTTTGGCGTGACGATCGCGGGCGCGGGGACGGTCGGCAATCTGGGCTTGATCGCGGCGGCGCGGACCTCGGGGACCGGTTTCAGCTATACCGCGCCGAATTTCACCGCGACGAGTGCGGGGCTTTTTCTCGGCGGCGGGGCGGTCGGCAACGCCGCCTCGGGTACCATCAGCGGCGGGTTCGCGGGCGTGGTCCTTGGCGGCGGCGGGTCGGTGAATAACGCGGGCCTGATCGCGGCGTCGGTTGGCGGGGCGGCCTCGACGGCGGGGATCGGCCTGGTGCTGACGGCGGGTGGCACGATCAGCAATGTCACCGGCGGCTTGATCAGCGGTGGCGGTTATGGCCTGGAGGGGCGCGGAAGCGCCGCGGTAACGCTGAATAACGCCGGGACGATCCGGGCCACGGTCGCGGAGGCGGTACGGCTGTTCGGCGGTGGCACGGTCATCAATGCCGCGACGGGGACGATCGCGGGCGGGTCGTATGGGATCCGGGTCTCGGTCGCGGGCGGAACGGTCACCAATTCCGGGGTGATCTCGGGTGTGACCAGCGGCGGGGTGAGGCTGTTCGGCGGCGGGATCATCAGCAACGCCAGCGGGGGCCTGGTAACTGGCCGGTATAATGGAGTCGCGGCGCCGGGCGGGGCGGGAACGATCAATAACGCGGGGACGCTGCTTGGCACGTTCTCGCTGACGCCGGCGGTGTCAGGGAATTACCGGGGACGGTCGCTGGCGGCGGCGGGGGCGTATATGCCCGCGGGCGGTGAGGTCACCAATGCCAGCAGCGGGCTGATCCAGGGCTGGTCTTATGGCGTGAAGATCGCGGGCGCGTTTGGCACCGTCATCAACGCGGGCTCGATCGCGAGCACGCGATATTTCACCGGGGCGGGGATCCAGTTGCCGAATGGCGGGTCGGTCACCAACTCCGGGACCGGCGCGATCAGCGCGAAATGGATGGGCGTGCAGGTGGGGTCGGGCACGGCGGCGGCGGTGCTGCCAAGCACGATCGTCAATCAGGGCACGATCCTGGCGCTGGATTCGTATGGCGATGGAGCGGATCTATGGCTGCGCGGACCGACCTATGTCGTCAATCAGGCGGGCGCCAGTTTGGGCTCGGGCAATTTCGCCATCGTGTTTTATGACAACCTGACAGTGGTCAATCGCGGGTTCATCGGCGGGCCGAACGCGATCACCGAAGGCAATACCGCCAACGCGGCCAGCACGAGCATCGCACTTCGGTTGGAAGTGGCTCCGGGAGCGAGTTTCGGCGGCGTGGTGTCGGGGCCCGCGACGCCAGCGGGACAGGCTTTGAGCGTGTTGGAACTGCTATCTGGGCCCACGGGCGGGACGATCAACGGGTTTGGCGTCAGCTTCACCGGGTTCGGCACGATCGCGGTCGATAACGGGGCGAACTGGACATTGGGCGGATCGGTCGCCGCCAGCACGCGGATCGCCTTCGCGGCGGGCAAGGAATCGCTGACGGTGACCAACCCCGGCTCGATCCAGGGGACGATCGCGGGGTTCGCGCCGGGGGATACGCTGGCTCTGGCGGGGGTCACGACCACGACCGGAGTGAGCCTGTCGGCGTCGGGGAATGTGCTGACGGTGCAGGGAACCGGCTTGAGTTTCGCGTTCGATCCGGCGCAAAATTTCGCGGGCAAGACGTTCCTGGAGACGGTGGCGAACGGACGGACGAACATCACCTTGTCGTGTTTCGCCGCCGGGACGCGGATCGGCACGACCGAGGGGCCGATCGCGGTCGAGCATCTGGTCGCGGGAATGCGCGCGGTGACAGTCGCGGGAATGTGCGCGGTCACAGTCGCGGGAATCCGCGCGGGCACCGGCGATGGCGATGGCGATGGCGGGAGTGCCGAGATCGTTTGGGTCGGGCATCGCGCGGTGGATTGCCGGCGGCATGCCGATCCGTCGCTGGTGTGTCCGGTGCGGGTGCGCGCCGGGGCGTTCGGGCAGGGCGTGCCGTCACGGGATGTGCGGCTCAGTCCGGATCACGCGGTGTTCATGGATGGGGCGTTGATCCCGATCCGGTGTCTGATCAACGGCGGCTCGATCGTTCAGGAGGTGGTCGCCAGTGTCACCTATTATCACGTGGAACTGCCGGAGCATGGCGTGATCCTGGCGGAGGATTTGCCGGTCGAAAGCTATTTGGAGGCGGGCGGGCGCGCGGATTTCAGCAATGGCGACGGGCCCGTCCGGCTGTTTCCGGATTTTGGCGCGCGGATGTGGGACATGGCGGGGTGTGCGCCTCTGGTGCAAACCGGTCCCGTGCTGGAGCGGGCGCGGCGGCGGCTGGCGTGGGTGGCGATGCCCGCGAAGGGGCGCGATCAGGCGATGTTCAGGGCTGACGGAGGGAGGCCGCGACCGCGGTCATGACGTCATCCCAGCGGCCGGTTTCGCTCTGACGTGACAGGCGGACGGATCGATACCAGGGCGTGCCGGTCCGGTGGAGCAACCAGCGCCAGTCGGGCGCATGGGCCAGTAGGATGTTGACCGGACGGCCCATGGCGCCCGCGAGATGGCCGACCGAGGTGTCGACGGTCACCAGCAGATCGAGGTTTTCGAGAATGGCCATCGTATCCCCGTAGTCATTGATTTCGGCGCTGAGATTGACCAACGGGGCGAGCCCGAAATAGGCGCCGGCCTGCGCGGCGGCGGGTCCTTTCTGCAGTGAGATCAGCACGATCCCCGGCACGGCGGCCAAGGGGGCGAAGGCCGCGAGGCTGGCGGAGCGCCAGCGGTCGTTGTTATGCGCGGGACGGCCAGCCCAAACGATGCCGACGCGGCGGTAGGACTGGGGGGTGAGGCGGTCGAGTTTTTGTTTCCAATCGGCGGCGCGGGCGGGATCGGCGTGCAAATAGGGTGCGTTTCCGATCATGTTGTCCGGCGTCGTGCCGTGCAGCATTGGCAGGCCGGATAGCGCCCGATAGGCCCGGAACGGCGGGCAATGCGACCAATCGGTGAAGACAGTCGCCTCGGGGACCACCTGGCGCAACAACGGAACCATGTCGGCGGCCGCGGCGACGGCGATTTTGGGGCAGCGTTCAAACGCCCATGCGATGTAGCGGGAAAATTGGATGACATCGCCAAACCCCTGATCCGCGATGAGCAGAAGGGTTTCGTCATCGAAATATTCGCCGTTCCAGCGCGGTTGCCTGGTCGGCGGCATCAAAGGCGCGTTGCCCGGCAGATCGAAGCGCCATTGGTATTCGCGCCAGCCTTCCTCCCAATGGCCGCTCAACAGCAGGGCCTCGGCGAGTTGGAAATGCGGGCCGGGTATGGTGGGGTCCAGGGCCTGTGCCCGGCGGGCGGTGGTGATGCATTCATCCAGTTCCAGACGGTGATATTGGATGACGGCGAGGTTGTGGAGGCAGACCGGATCGTCGGGCGAGAGGGCGGCGGCTTTCATCGCGGCGGCGCGGGCCTCGTCGAAGCGGCCGAGGGCTCGATACACTTCGGATATGTTGCGGAGATACAGACGGATGTCGGCGCCATGCGCGATCGCGCGCTCCATTTTCTCCAGCGCCTCGAATTGGCGGCCGAGGCGGAAGGCGACGATGCCGGACAAATGCAGGGCGTCGGGTTGATCTGGAAGTTTGGCGAGGGCGCGGTTCAGCAGGCGGTCGGCGAAATCGTAGTCTTTCTCGTGCTCCAGTTTTTGGGCGAGTGCGAGCAGATCATTGATGGCGATTGGGATGTCCTGATCAGTCAATGGTATAGCCCAGGCGGGTGATGACGGGTTCGAGGATGGGCAGGATGGGTTCGAGATGTTTTTTATAATGTTTGTAACGAAACAATGACCGATCATATAACGGCTCAGTCACCTGGGCGTAGCTGGCGGTGCGGGCGTAACGGCGGTTTTCGTGGAAGCTGAGACAGCGTTCGTCGAACGGCAGCCCGATGAAATCCAGCGCGGCGCGGACGGTGTCGGATTGCGCGGTGACCATGGTCTCGTAACGGATGGGCAGATAGCGCAGTGCCATCTCGTTGCGGTAGCTTCCAACCAGATCCATCACGCGAACGTAATGCGTGGCGGCGGTTTCAAGCGCGGTGGCGCAAAAGAAGCCGTGGGTGAAATGGTTCGATAGCGCGGAAATCATGACATCCAACGGATGACGGATGACGTGGATCATGGGCGAGGCGGGGAACAGCAGCGCGATCAGGCCCATATGGGTTTCGTTGAGCGGCATTTTATCGGTGAAATAGCGCGCGCCGGGTTCGGCGACCTCCATCTGCGCGGCTTTTTGCAGGTAGTAATCGCGCAAATTGTCGAGGCCGTCGCGGTGGTCGCCCATCCAAAGCTCGGCCAGGGCTTCGGGGTAGGCCAGCGGGCTGTTGAGCATGCGCGGCATGATGTTGGTGATGTCGTTGATCAACGGCAACTCGTCGCCGGCGGAAATGGCGGGATGGGCTGAGAGGGTTTGTTCGAGAAGGGTGGTGCCGGACCGGGGAAAGCCGAGGACGAAGATCGGTTGCGGGACGTCGGTGCGCACGCCGGCGCGCGGCAGTAAGCCGAGGCGGCCGCCGACGAAGAACTGGCCAAGGCGTTTGATGATGCCGTCGGCGATGGGGTCGAGATAGGCGTTGCCGGTGGCCTCGCGGGCGATGCGCTTGCCGTCGGTGAAGGCGGTCCATGCCTCATCGTGACGGTCGAGTTGGTCGAGCAGGCGGCCTTTTTCGGAGAGTTCGGTGGGGCCGAGACCGGCGGCGGTGGTTTCGGAGCCGTCGAGCAAAGCCAGCGCGTCGTCATGGCGTTTCATGCGGCCCAACAGCACGGCGCGGGTGAGCAGCGCGCCGGGGTCGTTGGGAAACAGCGCGTCGAGGCGGTCGAGTTTTTCGGCGGCGGCGGCGAAGTCGCGGTCGGCTTCCTCCAGGCGCGCCCAACCCAGAAGCGTTTCGCGGATGTCCGGCGCGGCGGCGCGGGATTCGGTGTAGAGCGCGCGCGCCTCCTCCATCCGGCCTTGATTTTTCAGGCACCAGGCGAGGTTGGCGAGCAGGATCGGGTCGCGCACGCCGCTGAGCGCCAGGACCTGACGGTAGTGATATTCGCCCAGTCGTGGCCGTTGCGCTTCGGTCATGATCATGCCCATCAGATTATGCGCCTGCGCCGCCTGGGGGGCGATGCGGATGGCGTTGCGGGCGTGGATCTCGGCCTCCTCCAGCGCGCCCTTGCCCAATAGCAAGAGGGCCAGTTCGTTGGTGGCGTCAAAGTTGTTGGGATCGAAATGAACGAGACGGCGGATCAACGCCTCGGCGGCGGCGGGTTTGCCTTGTTCGCGGCGGAGCGAATACAGCACGGATAACGCGCCGGGCCGGTCGGGGGCGAGTTCGAGAACATCGAGGCAGAGTTGCTCGGCGGTGTCTTTCGCCCCTTGCTGATAGGCCTGGACCGCGCGTTCCACCAGCGGGACCAGATGGCGGACGGCGTCGGCGGGCGGGATGGCGCCGAGTTGCAAGGCGCAGCAGCGGGATGCGCGAAGGCCGCTGCCGCAGGGGCAGGTGTCCGGGACAGGTGCGTTCATGCGGCCAGGGTGTAGGCCGCGGGCGGTGTGGCGTTCAAGGATTTTCGCCGCCCCGGATCAGGCCCCCGCCAGGATCGCGTCGGCGCATTTTTCCGCGGTCATCAGGACCGGGAAATTGGTGTTGGCCGAGGGCACCACGGGGAAGATGGAGGCGTCGACGACGCGCAGGCCGTCGACGCCCCGGACCCGTCCGGCGTTGTCGGTCACGGACATCGGATCGTCGGGCGAGCCCATGCGGCAGGTGCAGGAGGCATGCCAGACGCCGACGGCGGCCTTGCGGACGAAGGCTTCCAGTTTCTCGTCATCGGTCAGCATGTCGTGGATCGTCACACCCTCCATGACATAGTTTTTGATCAAATATTGGCGCAAAGCCGATGGGCCATCGAGCATGCGGGCGAAGACGTCGGTGAGCATTTTGTTCTTCAGGCTGTGCAGGCCGACCTGACGGACTTTGTCGCTGTAGCTGGCGGGGAAGGGATCGGTCGTCACCCCCTCCATGATCGGGGTCAGATGCATGGCGCTGAAGCGGCGGACGCCGTCCATCATGCGCTCCAGGTCACGTTGATCCGACAGCAGATTGAAATCGACCGAGGGTTCGTCACGCCAGTTGGGGGTGCGGAGTTTAACCTCGCCAGTTTCGGAATAGGTTTTGTAGACGGTGACGATGAAGGAGCCGATTTGCTCGCCGACCGCGTGCCATGAGGTTTTGTTGGTGACAACGGTCATCATGTCGCCGGCGGGGATGTCGGGCAGGTTGGAGGAGTAGCGGAGGGACACGTAGATGTGGCGGCGGGAATAGTCGTGGATGATGCGGGCGTGGGGTTTGAGGAAGGCGGCGACGGCGGTGGCGGGGTGGTCCTGCAGGCGTTGGCCGACTCCGGGGAGGGCCACGCGCACGTCGATCCCGAGGTCGCGTAGATGGCCGACGGGACCGATGCCCGCGCGCATCAGATGCGCGGGTGAGTGGATGGCGCCGCAGGACAGGATCACCTCGTTGCCGCGGTATTCCTGTTCGCGGCCGGAGACCATGGCTTTGACGCCGACGCAGCGTTGGCCTTCGAAGATCAGGCCGGCGACGGTGGTTTCGGTGGAGATCGTCAGGTTGTCGCGCAGCCTTGTGCCGGGATCGAGATAGCCGATGGCGGCGGAGACGCGGCGTTCATAGGCGTTGGAGATGGTGATGGGGAAATAGCCGTCTTTCCATTCCGCGTTCTGATCCACCAGATAGGGCCATCCCGCCTGTTTAAAGGCCTCGGCGGCGGCTTTGGCGTGTTCGGGCCAGAGGTCGGGGAAGATGCGGCGCACGGGAATGCGGCCTTCGCGGCCATGCCATGGGCCTTCGAAGTCCATGTCGCGCTCGACCTTTTTAAAATACGGCAGGACATTGTCCCAGTTCCAGCCGGTGGCGCCGCGCGCGTGCCATTCGTCGTAATCTGAGGGCGCGCCGCGGTTGGCGAGCTGCCCGTTGATGGAGGAGCCGCCGCCAAGGATGCGGGCCTGTTCGTAGGTGCGTAGCGGGGGCGGGGTGGCGGCGGGGTCGTTGTGGGGCCGGACCTCGGTCGTGACCTTCAATTGGTTCCAGGTGTAGTCGGGATTGAGATAGGCGGTGCCGGGATAGGAATCGAGCACGGCGGCGGGGACCTTGCCGTGCGGCGTGTCCTGACCGGCTTCCAGCAGCAAGACTTTGTTGGAGGATTTGGCCGAGAGGCGATTGGCCAGGACGGATCCGGCGGAGCCGCCGCCGCAAATGATGTAATCGTAATGCATCTGATCCCCCTGATCGCCGGATCGATCTTAGCGTGTTTCGCGTCCCGCGGGAAATTTCAGAGGGTTTTCAGATACTCGATCAGCGCCATGCGCTCGGCCTCGGTCAGGCCGCGGCCGATTTTGCCGGTGGCGTTGGTTTCGTTGGTGAACAGATGACCGGTGTTGTGATTGCCCGATTTGGCCGTGTCCAGCAACGAGGCGCCGGGAATGGGATTGCCGCGGTAGCCGATGTTGACCGGATCGTATTCGCGGTCGCCGAGGTAAAATCGCGTTGGACGCTCGGACATTGGTGAGAGCAGGGCGTGGATCGTGGGAATGGATCCGTTGTGCAGAAAGGGCGGCGTAGCCCAGATGCCGTTGAGGGGGCGGGCTTTGTATTCCAGCGGGGTTTGCAGGGTGTTGGGGCGGGCGCCGTTCATTTCGTTTCTGGCGGCGGCGGACAGAGGCGGATTTTGCTTGGCGTACCAGCGTTCGGCGGCTTTTTCGACCACGGCGCCGAGCGCGGTGGCGAAATCATTGGTGCCGAGATTGAGATGGGTGTTGAGTTGGACGGTGCGCGCTTTCATTCCCGCCGCCTGACCGGGATCGGTACCGATTTTCGCGAGCGGAATTTGAACGAGGTCGAGATAGGTTTCGCCCGTGGCCTCGATCTTCGTCCACCAGGGCCCGCGCCAGAAAGCCTGGGTGTGGGTGGGTGGTAAGTGGCAGCCCTGGCACATCGACGCGTAAAGCGCCGCGCCTTGGGCGGCTTTCGCGCGGTCGATCGGGGGCAATGTCGCGGGCCAGGCGGGTGGGTTGAGGCCGGAGAAGGCTTTCGCGGGGAACGGCGGTCGTGGGCCGGCGAGGGTTTTTTCGATCCATTGCAGATGATCGAAACGGATCGTGGAATTATACAGCTCGGGGCCGGAGGTGTTCAGGTTGATACGGGCGCCGACGCCCATCGCCTCCCCCGCGTTGCGCACCATCGGTTGCATGATCGAACCGTTATACTGAACCCAGGTAAACCAGGGCGCGGTCCAGATATGCGGATAGGCGACGGGGGCGGAGCGGGCGCGGTAATTCGATGAGTTTCCCATGTCCAGCGCGAAGACCTGGTTGCCGATGCGGTTGAGCGCGTCGAGGCGGCCGAAGCCCTCGCCGGGCGAGCCTGGCATGGTCAGCAATTCCAGGGCCGCGACCTTGTCTTCCTGGAGCAGAATTTTGACCAGTTGTTCGCGCAGCGCGAGGCGGTTGGCGAGAGAGTTGTTGGCGCCCAGGACGCGGGCGGCGAAGCGGGAGAAGCGGGCGGGGTTCCAGCCGGTTTGGTGCATGGCGGTGGCCAGCGCTGTGTTCAGCGCGACGACATCGGTCAGGGCGGAGCCGCCGTCGATCAGATACTCGGTGCCTTGATACGTCAGGCGTCCGGTGTGGCAGGCGGCGCAGGTGAGACCGATGCCGCTGAGGGTCGCGCCATTGCCGGGGTTGGTCCAGACGTTGAACGCGGCGTCGCGGAATTCCGGCGCATGGGCGAAGCCGACTGGCAACGCGCCTTTGCCGGGGATGAAACCGAAACGGTCGAGCCAGGTTTGATCGGCGAAGGGCGGTGCCTCGGTGAGGCCCCATGACGGCTGTTCGAGGGCGGCGAACCATTCATAAGGCAGGAGAAGTGTGAAGGTTCCCTGATCGATATGGTGATAGGTGTCGCGCTGCGCGGCGCTCCAACCCTGGTCCAGCCAGACGGTTTTGCTGGCCTGGGTGTAGAGCGGGGTCGGGGGGGTGCAGGCGAGGCCAAGGGCCGCGATCAGCAGGCCCGCCGCCAGCGTGAGTTTTTTCATTTCCCGAGCCTGATTCAGGGGCGGGTTTCAGTGTGGAATGTCTTGGAGATGATGCGCCAGCCTTCGGCCAATTTCACGAAAGTCAGGTAATCCGTGAAAAACCGCGGCGGGATCTGGCATTGCACCTTGGCGAACGCGGTGTTTGGGCCGGAGCGGTCGATGTGAACGATCCAGTCGTGACGTGGCAGATCGCGGCTGAGCGCGGAGGGCCGATTTTTTACCATATCGAACCAGGCGGCGCGCGGCAGATCGTCAAGCTTACCCGCGGTGACGCTGAACAGATGCGAGTCCGGATGGAACACGGCGGCGAGTTTGCTGGTATCGCCTTCGTATAGCCCGTCGAAATACCGCTGCAAAGCCTGTTCGATGTCGTGCAGATCGCCTGGCATTTTCCATCTCCCCATCGCGGCGGTCGGAGCATCGGAAAATAAAACGGAAACGTCAACTATTTATAAGCGCCTTCCCCTGACGCCGGTCCGTGCGTACCATGCGCCGGCCGCGGGGATGGTCCGGTGGCCGACCCGCGCGAGTGTTTGAACGATGCCGATCTGGATTCCGATTGCCGTGGTCGCGGCGCTGCTGCAAAGCTGGCGCACGGCGTTGCAGCAGAAGTTGCGCGGGGTATTGTCGGTGAATGGCGCGGGGTTCGTGCGCTATTTATACGGGATGCCGACGGCGCTGGTGTTGTTGCTGATCGCGTTGGCGGTGACGGGTGCGAGCCTGCCATCGGGGCACCCGCTTTTTGTGCTTTACTGCGTACTGGGCGGGCTCGGGCAGATCATCGCGACGAATTTGCTGATCATGTCGTTTGGATATCGCAATTTCGCCGTGGGCACCGCTTATTCGAAGACAGAAACGGTGCAGAGCGCGATTCTGGCGTTGTTCGTGTTGAACGAGGTGCCAAGACCGCTGGCGTGGTTCGGGATGGGGGTCGGGTTGATCGGCGTGATGGCGCTGTCGTTGTCGGGCCGGGGTTTGAAACCCAGGGATCTGCTGGAGGCGACAATTCAGCCGGCGGCGTTGTGCGGGTTGGGCTCGGGGTTGGTGTTCGGGTTCACGACGGTGTTCATAAAGCTGGCCAATCAATCGTTGAACGCGCCGTCGATCGTGGTGGGGGCGCTATTTACGCTGGTCGTCACGAATACGTTGCAAATTCTGATGCAAGGCGGGTG
Organism: Acetobacteraceae bacterium; assembly: GCA_043785025.1. Lineage (GTDB taxonomy): Bacteria > Pseudomonadota > Alphaproteobacteria > Acetobacterales > Acetobacteraceae > Rhodopila. The sequence continues at coordinate 8,204 of JAYVXQ010000025.1, read as the reverse complement.
GCTGCTGTGGCGCGAGCCGGCGGAGTTGCGGAAAGCCTTTACCTCGTGGCGCGGATCGATGTGGGTTGGGACATTGTCCGGGTGCGGCTCGGCGTGCTGGTTCACCGGATTCGCGCTCGCCAATGTGGCGCTGGTACGGGCGGTGGGACAGATCGAGATCGTGTTCACTTTATTGTTCAGCCGATTTTATTTGAAGGAAATTCTGAAGCCGAACGATGTCGCGGGTCTGGCCTTGGTTGTATTGGGTGTTCTGTTCGTGATCATCGGGCATTGAGCGGGCGGCTTAGGCCGTAAGGCTGAGACGACTTAATATGTTCGCCGCTGGAAAGAAACAAATCATTGGGCCTGTAAGCGGATTGTAACATGTGATCCGCATATTCAGAAAAATCAGGCGATGTCTTATTGAAGGGACATTGCTGCCGGTGTTTGATGTGATGGTTTTGCTTAAATTAATAGCGGCTTCGCGATATTTTTGGGACGTTCATACAATGATGGGTTTGCCGAGGTTCCTCAGGCCGGTCGCACGCGATCGCACAATCGGATGGAGCGGTCTGGCGCTGGCCTGGGGACTCGCGAGCGCGGGTCTCGCTGGACCGGTTTCGGCCAGCGCGGTGACCGATTGGAATCAACAGCTTCAGGTGATCATTAGTCTCAGTTCGGCCAATCTGGCGGATGGCCCGCCGGAGGTCGCGCGCGAAATGGCGATCGTCACGGCGGCGATGTTCGACGCGGTGAACGCGGCCAGCGGATCGCCTTATGCGTCGTATGCGTATACCGGACCGTCAGTCGCGGGAGTGTCACAGGACGCGGCGGCGCTGACGGCGGGTTACCAGGCGGTGCGCGGGATTTTCACCAACGCCGCGTGGCAGACGCCGGCCGGGTCCGGCACGGCGGCCGCGATGCTCGCCAATGCGGGGACCTATTACAACAACGGATTGACCGCCTTGGGGCTGCCGGCCGTCAGTCCGTTGTCGGGTTGCGCCAGCCCGTCCGGCGCCTTGATCGCGGTGTGCGGGGGGATATCGTTGGGCACGGCGACAGCGGCGGCGGTGACCGCGAAACAGGCCAATGACGGGTCGGCGGCGGCGATCATTTCGGGATTGAACCCGGCGAACTACATCCCGCCAACGGGCCCTGGCGGTTATATTCAGCCAACGGCCAGACCAGCGATGTTCCCGACCTGGGGGACGGTAACGCCGACAGGGATCAGTACGGCGGCGTTGCAAGCGGCGATCGCGAGCACGGTGCCGGGTCCGCCCGCGTTGAACTCGGCGGCGTATGCGTCCGGATTGTTGCGCACGGAATGCGTGGGTTCTGGGGCGCCGCTGTCCGCTCTGCCAGGCAATGTGCAAAGCGCCTGTGCGGCGGCGGGTCTCGCCCCTGACCTGAAGTCCCAAACAGCCGCCCTCTTCTGGAACGATCCCGGTGGTACCTCCCAACCTCCTGGGCATTGGTTGCAAATTACTAACAGTGTTATTCAAAGTCAGAACCTTGATACATTGCGGGCAGCGCGCTTGTCGATGCTGGTGAGCATGGCGGAGAACAACGCGGGGATCGCGACGTGGGAGGTGAAGTATCAAAACAACCTTTGGCGGCCGGTGACGGCGATCCAGTCGTGCGATTCCAGCGGGACGGGCACAGTGTCCTGGAACGCAAATTTCACCGTGTGCGACGCGAGTTGGACGTCGTTGATCGCAACGCCGCCGCATCCGGATTATATCGCGGGCCATCCGGCGTTCAGCGGCGCGGCGGCGGCGGTGCTGGGGGATTTTTTCGGCACCGACGCGATCGCGTTTTCGTCGACGTCGCAGTCGTATTGTAACGGCGGGGCGGCGTTGCGGGGCGCGGATCAGCAGATCGACGCGTGTTTGGTGCCGGGCACGAACGCGGCGTTCGCCAAGGGCGGCAAGCCGACGATCTTCACCATGGGTGGGGCGGCGGGCAAGGCGGCGGGTTGCGCGAATGTCGGCGGCGTTTACAGCGCGGCGGGGGTCGAACCGACCTGCATGATCAACGCCATCGCCTATGTCTGGTCCGATATTCAGCCGTCCTGCAACGATATTGTTCTGGCGGGCGGGGCGAATGACAGCCCGTTGATTTGTCCGATCACGGAAAATTTCGCGAGTTTCACCGCCGCGGTCACTGGCCCCGAGGGATCCGAGTTGAGCCGGATCGCCGGTGGGATCCATACGCCATCGGCGGCCGCCGACGCCGCGGCCCTGGGGTTCGTGATTGGGGCGGAGGTCACGCGAGCCTTCGACCTGCCGGATCCGCCGATGGTCCTGGTGCTCGGCCTCGCGCTGGCGGGTCTCGGGACAGCGCGGTGGCGCAGGATATCCGCTCGCACGGAAATCTGATACGTTTTGTGCGGTCGAGGAAAAGTTTTCGCCGCCGTCGCGCGTCTCACAAGGCGGCCACGAAACCACATCGACAGCCGCTTGCGTTGAAAATGGGTCAGAGGAACGGGATTTTTGCCCATGGATGGAGCGACACGGCCAGGCAATGGGCCCCCAGGCGATGGGCCCAGTGACGGCGGCGTGCCCGCGGGCGTTCCGATTGGCGCACCCGTCCGCGAGCGCCGTTGGGGCGGGCCCAGGATGCACCTGTTGTTGTTTTTGGCGTTCACCCTGATCGCGGCGGTGCCGATCGCCGTGCTGGCGCTGTGGGAAGCGCGGACATCGTTTCAAAACGAACTTGATTCGGTGCGGGAGCGGCATTTGCTGGTCGCGCGCAATTTGACCTCCACGATGTCGCGCTATGTGACGGACATCAAGGCGGTGTTTTCGTTGGCCGCCGCGACGGAGAATTTGGGTGCGCCGCCGGTGGGATTGGACGATTTGCTGCTATCGCTGAACATGGTGCAAGCTGGCGTTTTTCGCGCTGACGGCTCGATTGAGGGCGTGCTGGACAGCCAGACGGGCGGGGAGCAGCACGGGCCGCCGGATCCGAAACGATTGCTGGCGTTGCGCGACCTCGCGAACGTCAAACCGGATGAGCCCGTTATCTCCCAGCTTTATCACGACGAGGCGGGAAGGCCGGTGTTTTACGTGGTGAAGGCGCTGCCGCGGGGGCGGTTGGGGCTTGGGATCGTCAGCACGAAATATCTGGTGTCGTTGCAGCAGTCGATCGCGTTCGGCGATCATGGCCACGCGGTGATCACGGATGGTAAGGGCCAGGTGATCGCGCATCCGTTGAAGGACTGGGTTGCCGCGTCACGGGATATCTCGGGTGTGTCGGTAGTGGCGGCGATGATCCGGGGCGAGTCGGGGGTGGATCAATTTTACTCACCGGCGTTCAACGGGATGATGATCGCGGGCTATGCCGTGGTGCCGGAGACCGGCTGGGGCGTGATGGTGCCGCAGCCGATCAGCGAGCTGCGGTCGCGGGCCAATCTGGTGAACCAACTGGCGCTGGTGATCGCGCTGGCGGCGTTCGCGGCGGCGGCGTTGGTCAGTTATCTGATCGCGATCTGGCTGACGCAGCCAGTGCGCCAGATCGCGGCGACGGCGGAAGCGGTGATGGGGGGGAACGAACAGGTGTCGGTGCCCGCGTTCGGCTGGTGGGCGCCATCGGAAATTCGCGGTCTGGGGCTGGCGGTGAACACGATGCTGGCCGATCTACGGCGGCGCGCGGGCGAGACGATGCAGGCGTTGCGGCTGGCGGAGACGTCGAACCGCGCCAAGACACAGTTTTTGGCGAATATGAGTCATGAGTTGCGCACGCCGCTGAACGGTGTCGTCGGCACGCTGGAGCTGTTGCGGCTGTCGGGAATGTCGCGGACGCAGGAGACATATGTCGATCAGGCCAATCGCTCCGCCTATTCTTTGTTGCGTATGGTCACCGATGTTCTGGACCTGTCGGAGATGGAGGTCGGCAAAATCTCGGTCAAGCCGGAGCCGTTCCATCTGGATACGCTGGTCGAAACATTACGAGCGCACTTTCAGGATCGGGCGGACGCGAAACGGCTGACGCTGGCGGTGTGGGTGCCGGACCGGTTGCGGACGACTCTGGTGGGCGATCAGCGGCGCGTGACGCAGATGCTGGGTAATTTGCTGGACAACGCAATCAAATTCACGACCGCGGGCGGGGTGGCGCTACGGGTGTCGGCGTCGGATGAAACAGCAACCGGCCTGCGGGTCCGGTTCGAGGTGGGTGATACCGGTATTGGCGTGCCCGCCGACATGCAGCGCCGGATTTTCGAGGCGTTCGCGCAAGGCGACAGTTCGAATACGCGGCGTCATGGCGGCAGCGGGTTGGGCCTGGCCATCGTCAAGGAGTTGTGTCAACGCATGGACGGCGGGTTCGGGGTGCAGAGCGTTCCGGGAGTGGGTTCGACATTCTTCCTGTCGTTGCCGTTTGAGAAAGGCCGGGAGGGGTTGATACCTCTGCCAGCGCCTTCGTCCGCGCGTCCGGGGGCGACGATCGCGTCTCCCGCGGCTTTGGCCGCGGCGATGCCGTCTCCGGCGACCCCGGTGGCGGTGATCACGCGGCCGCGGCCGGCGGGCGGGCCGGGACAGGCGTTCAAGGACCGGATGGCGGCGGCGGGCCGGTCGACGTTGAGGATCCTGCTGGTCGAGGATAACCCGGCCAATTTGCGGGTGACGAAGGCGCTGCTGGAGACCCTGAACTGTCAGGTGGCGACGGCGGTGAACGGGTTGGAGGCGGTGGCGGAGTATCAGCGCGATGCGTTCGATCTGGTGCTGATGGACTGCCAGATGCCGGAGATGGATGGGTATCGCGCTACCGGCGAAATCCGCCGGATCGAGCCGTCATTGGGGCGCGTGACCCCGATCGTCGCGCTGACGGCGCATGCGATGGATGGCAGCCGCGATCAGTGCCTCGCGGCGGGAATGGACGATCAATTGGCGAAACCTCTGACACTGGCGGCCCTGACGGATAAACTGATCGAGTGGCTGGAGCGCGGATCGGCCGGAGCGGTCAGGTCATCATCGTGAAGGCCGGGGTCATGAAGGCCGCGCGCGCGGCGAGCATGTCGTCGATCGCGCCGAACGCGTTCATGTAGTGCCCGGTGAAACCGCGGGCGTCGAGGTCGCGGAACAGGCCGGGAAAATCGAAATCGCCCTGACCGGGCAACAGATGCTGTTCCTTGCCATGACGAAAGCAATCGGCGAGACGGACTTCGCGGACCCGATCCAGTGGAATCGCGTTGAGGAAGCCAATGACGCCATCCGCCAGCAGATGCGCGTGGTTGGCCGTGAAGGACAGGGCAAAGCACGGCGATTGGATTTTTTCGTAGTACCAGCGCCATTCCTCGATCGTGTGGGCGAGGTAATGAACCTCAGCGTCCGGCGGTTCCTTGTTCAGGTTTTCCAACAGAAGCGTGACGTGTTTCGTTTCAGCATAAGCGACGGCGCGGCGGAGGCGGGCGAGGCCGGCTTCCATGCGTTGGATCTTGACCGTGCTGAAGTGATAGCCGGCGTGGACGGTAACCCAGCGGGCACCGAGGACCGCGGCGGCGTCGATGTAGCCCCTTAGGTAGGCGTCGACGGCGTCACCGACCAAAGGGGCCAGCTCGGCCACGTTGACGGCGGAGGATGTGTGGAGGCCGAGATCGATGCCGTCGCGGTCACAGGCGGCGCGGATGGACCGCGCGCGGGTGGGATCGAGCGTGGTGAACGCGTTGCGGCCGCCGTCGAGTTGCACGTCGATGATGGTGACTCTGTGACGGGCGGCCCATGCGATGGCATCCTCCAACGGGAGTTTTTCGCCGATGTCGATGCCGATCTGGCGGGGGATGGTCATGGTTGCCTTCATCTGAAGTCTCGATATTCGTTCCGTGGGATGATGGTTCGGGAGCTGGGTTGCACGGTTTACAAAGTGACGGTTCAGGGTCAATCGGGCGAGGCCTGTTTAACGGCCGATGGCGTGATGGTGCGCGGCCGGGGTGGCGAGGCGGGGAAAGAGTTCGAGATGCGGGCGTTGAAGGTCACCTATGAAAAGCAGCCGGCGGCGTTGTTCGCGCCGCCGGATGGGTTCAACAGGATCGACACGCCCGCGCGTTAACGCTCAGCTTTTGCCGGCGTAGCTTTTCGCCATGCCCTCGCCCGGCTCGGCTTGTGGACCGAACGGCATGATGGGATAGCGCAGGCCGGCTTTGGCGAGACCGGTGAGGCCGATGACGGCGCGGCGCAGATCCTCGGGCGGGCAGGCCATCAACATTTCATCGTCGGCGACGCCGCCGTAACGGCGCTCGGCGTAGCAGGGGATCGAGAGGCTGACGGTGCGGGTTTTCAGCGCGTGGCCCCAGCTGTCGGCGCAGGCGCTTTCACCGGATATGCTGAAATCGTAACGTTTATAGTTACGCCATTGCAGACCGTTGATGAAAAGGATCATTTGCGCGGGGTTGCCGTAGAACAGGCACACGTCCGGCGGATCGAGGCGGGCGGTGCGCAAGGGGGAGATCGCGAGTCCGTGATATTTCCCGGGTGGCACGCGCGGCATGCCGGCCTGATGGGCGGCCGCGGCCTCGCGATTTTCGAACCACACACCCTCCATCTTGCGGCCCGATGTGTAGATTTCGCCGACGGCGTCGAGGCCGATGACGCTGGAGCAGCTTGAGAAAGTTGGGATATTCTCGGTGGTGATCCCCAAGGTGAAACCGGCCATGCGGGATTGGGTCACGAGCTGGCAGGTTGAGAATGTCTTGCCTTTCGTGGGACGGCGGAGGCCTTGGACGGCGTTCATTTCCTCCACGTCCTCGAACAATTTCATGCCGATCGGGAAGGTGCGCAGTTTCAACAGTTGGTTCAGTTTTTCCGCGAGGTCGGCGATCGATTGGGCGTCGAGGGGCGGATCATTGGGGGCGTCGTTCATGGGACAGTCTCCTGGGGTGCTTTCAGACCCGGGGTCATCGTGCCACTACCGGGGACGGACGCAAAGGCGAAGGAAACGCGCGCGGTGGATCAGGAGGATTTGGCGGACGGCGGAGTGACCGTGATCCCGCCGCGGCGTTTGTTTCGCGTCATCGTTCCCCCGATCGTGTTGCCGGTGTTTCTGGCGGCGGCGGACGCGACGGTGGTGGCGACGGCGCTGCCGGCGATCGCGGCCTCGTTCGGCGAGGTCGAGTATCTGTCATGGCTGGTGATCGCCAATTTGATCGCGAGCACGATCGCGGCCCCCGCTTATGGGCGGTTGGGCGATCTGTTCGGACGGCGGTTGATGATGATCGTGGCGCTGACGATCTTCATGGTGGCGTCCTTGGGCTGCGCGGCCGCGCCGACCTTCGGGCTGCTGCTGGCCGGACGGATCGCGCAGGGGTTGGGCGGTGGCGGGCTGATGACCCTGGCGCAGGCGTTGATCGGGGAGTTCGTCCCACCGCGGGAGCGGGGCGGGTATCAAGGCTATATGTCGGCCAACATCGTGGCGGGGGCGGCGTTTGGGCCGGTCGCGGCGGGTTTCATCTCCGGTCATTTCGGGTGGCATGCGATCTTCCTGGCCTATGTGCCGTTGGGGTTGATCGGGATCGGGTTGGTGCTGCGCGTGCCGAAGGGCGAACACGCGCGGGGCGGCGGGGGCGGGTTCGATCTGGTGGGATTGGTGTTGCTGACGGTGTTCGTGGTGCCGTTGCTGGTGGCGGTGTCGCGGTTTCAGCGGCCGGACGCGGGGATGCTGGCCTCGGCGGGCGGTTGGCTGGCGGTGGCGGCGTGCGGGTTGGGGCTGTTGCTGTGGCAGCAGGCGCGGGCGGTGGCGCCGATCCTGGCGTTGCATCTGTTGAAACTGCCCGCGTTCTGGCGGGCGGATGTGATGGCGGTGTGCTCGGGGGCGGCGCTGACGGCGATGATCACGTTTTTGCCGTTGTATTTGCAGGCTGTCATGGGGGCGACGGCGGGGGAAACGGGGCTGTTGCTGATCCCGTTGACGGTGTCGGTGAGTTCGGGGTCGGTGGTGACGGGGTGGTTGATTTCGCGCACCGGCCGGACGGCGGTCTTCCCGACGATCGGGCTGGCGGTCACGGCGGTGACGATGGTCTGGTTGGCCTGTGCGGCCGCGGGCATGACACGCACGGAATTATCGTGGGTTTTGGCGTTAGGCGGGCTGTGCCAGGGGACGGCGATGCTGACGGCGCAGGTGACGGTTCAGAAAGTCGCGGGAGCGCGGCATTTGGGTGCCGCGGCGGCCTCGGCGCAATTGTCGCGATCTTTGGGCTCGGCGTTCGGGGCGGCGATGGCGGGGGCGATGCTGTT